>CAYNDW010000491.1:2443-5371 GCA_964395375.1 uncultured Cytophagia bacterium | reverse complement strand
ACCCCGCGGAAGAAGGACGCCTCGCGCACAATGACGCCGAGATTGGCTTCGATTGGCTGAGAGGGCCGGAGATCAAATAAAGTGCGGAGCAGCGCTTCTGCAGCGGCGGCAGATTTGAGGCAACAGCATTGAAAATTGGCAATTGAAAATTTTCAATTTTAAATTTCAAAGGTTTTGAAGCTTTGCGGAAGGAGAGCACAGTGGATCTAGATATTAGCGGCAAAACGGCATTGGTGACGGCTTCAAGTCGAGGCCTGGGGCGCGCGGTGTCGGAAGCATTGGTGCAAGAAGGCGTGAACGTCATGTTGTGCGCGCGCGGCGTGGTGACGCTGGAACAAACCGTGGCGGCCGTGCGCTCGCTCGCCGCGGAGGGCGTGCAAGTGGAGTACGAAGTTGCGGACGTAACAAAAGCAGAAGACGTGGAGCGGCTGGCGCAGGCGTGCGCGAAAAAACTCGGCGGGCTGGATATTTTGGTGACGAACGTCGGCGGCCCTCCGCCCGGAAAATTTTTTGAGTTGGAAGAAGAACACTGGCGGCAAGGCATCGAAATGCTATTAATGAGCGTGATCAATCTTTGTCACGCCGCCGTGCCGCACATGAAAAAGCAGAAATGGGGCCGCATCATTCATCTCACTTCGATGGCAACGAAGCAGCCGATTGACGGCCTGGTGTTGTCGAACGCATTGCGCAACGGCGTCGCCGGCATTGCAAAATCGCTGGCGCTCGAGCTGGCGCCGAACAACATCACGGTCAACTGTGTCGGAGCCGGTTGGACGCGCACCGAGCGCGTGGAAGTCCTCATGCAAGCACAAGCGAAACGTGAAGGCATCACGTTGCAAGAGGCGATGGAGCGCATGGTCAGCAGCATTCCGCTCGGCCGCATGGGCCGTCCCGACGAATTGGGAGCTCTCGTGGCATTTTTAGCCAGCCGCCGCGCGAGTTATATCACGGGCAGCACGATTCTGGTGGATGGCGGGGCGTATGGCGGGTATTAAGAAAGCAGTGAAAGTTTCAATTTGAAATTTGCAATATTCTACCTGAACTTTGCACTCGTGTTGCCGCCAACCTCCGCCTGATGCTGTAAGCATCAGGCTAAAAGGTGGAAACCCCGCAAGCGGGGTTAATACCAATCAGGTGACAGCCCCGCTTGCGGGGCTTGCATCTCCTAGTCTGATGCTTCAGCATCAGGCGGAGGTTGGCTTGGAATTGGTGCGCGCGCTCAAGGCAGCACAAGCACTTTTCGCGTCACGGAAAAATCTTCACCGCGCACGCGATAAAAAACCTGACCGCGCACGGGATTGTGGGCTTGGTAAGTAAAACTCTGCGATTGCCCCGCCGGCATAAAACCGTCATGCAATAAAGCGAGACGCTGTCCGAGCACATCGATGACCTCAATGGTAACGCGTTGCGCTCGCGTGAGGCGCAAGTTGATTTGCGTGCGCGAGAGCGCGGGGTTCGGATAGGCACTCGAAAGTTCGTAGCCTTTTTCTCGCGGCGGTGTCGAAACCGTTTGGGTTGCGTTGGGAGTGAGATAAACTTTGAGGACGATATCACTCGCGGAACTCGGCGTGAAGTTGGGAATCGCTGCTTTAATCCCGCCCCAAATGTAACCGATCAAAGTCCGCGAAGCAATTTCATCCAATTTGATGACTTCATTTTCGTATGCGGGCACGTGTTCCGCAAGAACAAAAACCGCATTTGCACCGAGCAGCGCGGGCAAACGTGTCGCGTGAATCGTTTCTTCCGAACGGCCTTGCGCCGCAAGCGTCAGCGTGGTAATGTCATCAATAAAAGGCACGAGATCATCTTCACGGATCGTGCCGCTGGCTTCGTCAAAATAATTCAGGCTAATGCCGCCGAAAAAAGTTGTGTGCATGGTTTGGCGCGCAGCGTCATAGACTCCCACGTTGGCGCAGGTGTAGTGACTCATCAATTGTTCGTAGCTGCTGTCGACGCGCGCGCCGGCGGCGTCGATATAAATCGGATGCAAAAATGGCAAGTCAATATTGCGCCGAAACACGCCGCCATATGCCGCCAATGCAAACGCGCCACCGGGGCGGACGAGCGGCACGACATTCAAATCGCGGCGGTGAAATTCTTCCGGCGTGGGATCTGAGAGGGCGCTATAGTTGGCAATACTCAGATTCACGCCATCGTCCTGAATTTGAAATCGGCGCACCTCGTTGGTATAGGTTTGCGCAAACGTCGGGATTTGATTGCGCGAATATTGCCCGCTGAAATCGTGTCCGAAAACCAGATACGCCTCGTTTCCCAGTTTTTTCATTTCGCCGCCGGTCACTTGCATGCGCGCGTCCGCGATTTGGCGAATGAACGGGCGCAGATTCTGATTATTGCTGACGGCTTCGATCATACCTTGCACCTGAATCGCCGTTAACGTGCCGAAGGTCACGAGTTTGTCTTGCGCGCTGTCGCGACCATACCCTCCAACAATATACAAATACTCGCCGGCTTGATAGGATTGTGGATTCGTGCTGCGCAAGGGATCGGCAATCGCATCGGGCAAACTCGACAAGCTTGCCGACCAAACTTGTTGCGTCGCGGGATCCACCACCCAAAGTTTGTCGTTCGCCGCATTCGCCGGAAAACCCGTGGCCGGATTGAAGCCGTGCAAACCATTCGTGCGGCCGCAAACGATCAGCCACTTACCCGCCGCACGCGCGAATGCCACGGAATGCAAAGCCGGTGCGTCCCGAAAAGAAACCTGTTCTAATTCAAACGTGAACGGCAATGGCCGACCTGTTTGTGCAACAATGGAAGAAGCCAACAACATCATGAATGCGAAGCTCAGTAAACGCTTCATTAACCACTCCGGCTGAATGAAAATTTGCAGTAGGTGCGCTTGGGTTGATTAAAGCCTGTACGAGAAACTGCGGATTTGTTTGGTGAAAAACAAGTTTGATAAATCGC
>CAYNDW010000491.1:249-2343 GCA_964395375.1 uncultured Cytophagia bacterium | reverse complement strand
AGCCTGTACGAGAAACTGCGGATTTGTTTGGTGAAAAACAAGTTTGATAAATCGCACGCGCCGGTTATTTCGCCGCAAGTCAACCTCTTCTAATTTTTGCCGCACAGGCGCAAGGCGGGCGAGTCGCAGCCAAAATAAATGCCTAACGGATAAAAGCTGCCAACGGATCACAGCCTCAAGTTTTTCATCCGCCGGCCGATTTTATCCGTTGGGGAATTTTTTTGCTTTAAAAGCAGAGACTTCACTTTTAGAGAATTAAGGAGGAGCACGATGAATTACCGCCGAGCTTTGCGCGTAATGTGTTGCAGTTTTATGATGGGTCATTCGCTTTCGGTCATGGCGCAAGGAAACCAGGCTGCGCGCCAAGCGCTTCTGCCGCCCGAGTTAAAATGGCGCGGCAAAAGCGAAGCGCTCATGGTTGCGCCCAATGATCCGTGGCTCACACCGGTGGAACGCAGCCATTTTGAACGCACGCCGCGCTATGAAGAAACGATTGCTTGGCTCAAAAAACTTGCGGAGGCCGCTCCCGAGCTTAAAATGATCGCGCTCGGCAAAAGCTCTGAGGGTCGCGATTTGTGGATGGTTGTCGCTTCGCAAGAGCATGCCTTCACACCCGAGGCTTTGCGTGCGACGGGCAAACCCACATTGTTTGCGCAGGCTGGTATTCATGCGGGTGAAATTGACGGCAAGGACGCGGGCATGATGTTCCTGCGCGATCTGACCGTGCGCAACAAAAGACGCGAGTTACTCACGCAAGCAAATTTTCTCTTCGTGCCGATTTTCAACGTCGATGGTCATGAACGCTTCTCCGCGCACAATCGCATCAATCAACGCGGGCCAAGCGAAATGGGCTGGCGCACCACCGCGCGCAATCTCAATCTCAATCGCGATTTTGCCAAAGCCGATGCGCCGGAGATGCGCGCGCTGTTGCGCGCGTTGACGGAATGGGATCCGGATTTTTACATGGACATTCACGTCACCGACGGCGCGGATTATCAATATGACATCACGTTCGGCTACAACGGCCGGCACTCTTATTCGCCGGCGATTGCAACGTGGCTCGACGATTTTTTCACGCCCGCAGTGAATCGCGACTTGCAGGCCATGGGACACATCCCCGGCCCGCTCGTTAATTTGATTAGTGACCGCGAGCCGCAGCAAGGCAACTTCGGCTGGACCGCGTCGCCGCGTTTTTCGAATGGCTATGGCGATGCGCGCCACGTACCCACTGTGCTCATTGAGAATCATTCGCTCAAACCCTACAAGCAACGCGTACTCGGCACGTATGTTTTGTTAGAGAGCACGTTGCGGGTGGTGGGAAAAGAGGGCAAGAAACTTCGCGCGGCCATTGATGCGGATCGCAATCGTCGCGCTGTGGAAGTTCCGCTCGCGTGGCGTGTGCCGCAACCGCCAACGCCGCGCACCATTGAGTTTCTCGGTGTGGAGCCAATCGTGAAATCTTCCATCATCACGAACAGCGAATACGTGCAATGGACTGGTAAAATTTTTAAGCGCCAAATTCCATTGGTGCTGGCGAACGAGCCGGCTCAAATCGTGCGTCGTCCCAAGGCCTATTTGATTCCACCGGCTTGGGAAGAAGTGCTTACACGACTCGCGGCGCACGGCATTCAAATGGAACGGCTCAATGCGCCGCTTGAGCTTGAAGTTGAAATGTATCGTTTGCTTGAAGCGAAGTTAGCGCAGCAACCCTTCGAAGGGCATGTCACGGTCACAGCCAAACCGCAGCTAGAGAAACGTAAACAACATTTTCCCGCAGGCACGGCGCGTGTGAGCACGGACCAACCTTTGGGCACGCTCGCCATGTTGTTGCTTGAACCCGAGTCGGAAGATTCTTTTTGGCAATGGGGATTTTTTCTGGAAGTGCTGACGCCCACGGAGTACGTGGAAAGTTACGTGATGCAACCGATGGCCGAGCGCATGCTCGCGGAAGATGCCGCAGTGAAAGCCGAGTTTGAAAACAAAATCAAATCCGACTCCACGTTTGCAAAAAATTCGTGGGAAAAATTGCTGTGGCTCTATCGCCGCACGCCGTTCGCGGATGCGCAATGGCAATTGTATCCCGTGGCGCGCGTA
>CAYNDW010000491.1:0-239 GCA_964395375.1 uncultured Cytophagia bacterium | reverse complement strand
ATGGAGTGAGGTTGCTGGTTCGTTTTAAGGCCGGACTTGATTTTGTGACTGCAATTGTTTAATTGAGCCAGACCAAAAGTGAAAGGCTCTATGGCATGATCGATTGGCATCACTTGCTCGGCGTCGGATTGATTGATTACTTTACCGGCACCTGCTATAAAGTCGAGATGGAAAAGGATCTCTCGCTCAAGAAGCAGCGCTTGGATCTTTTGATCATTGAGCAGGAGTCAGGTGAGCCG
>CAYNDW010000490.1:0-5378 GCA_964395375.1 uncultured Cytophagia bacterium | reverse complement strand
GAAGAGTTGAAGGGTTGATAAGAATTTTTGCTAGCGATTGAAAGGTTATTCTCTCATGAACGAAGGCAGAGTTTCTCAAGTTATCGGCGCGGTGGTAGATGTTTCTTTCGAAGGCGCCGAGCTTCCCGCAATTTTAAATGCGCTCGAAGTGTCTAGGCCGGGCGACCGCTTGGTGCTCGAAGTGCAACAGCATCTCGGCGAGAGCACGGTGCGCTGCATCGCCATGGATTCCACCGACGGTTTGGTGCGCGGCATGAAAGTGAAAAACAGCGGCCGGCCCATCATGATGCCCGTGGGCGCTGCGACGCTCGGCCGCGTGCTCAATGTCATCGGCGAGCCGATCGATGAAAAAGGCCCGGTGCAAACCGAGCAATACTTGCCGATTCACCGCCCCGCGCCGGCTTTCGATCAACTCGATCCCAAATCCGAAATTCTTGAAACCGGTATCAAAGTCATCGATCTGCTTGAGCCTTATTCCAAAGGCGGCAAGACCGGACTCTTCGGCGGCGCCGGCGTGGGCAAAACCGTTTTGATTCAAGAGCTCATCCGCAACATTGCCACGGAGCACGCCGGTTATTCCGTGTTCGGCGGTGTGGGCGAGCGCACGCGCGAAGGCAATGACCTGCTTTTGGAAATGACGCACTCCGGCGTTATCAGCAAGACGAGTATGGTGTTCGGACAGATGAACGAGCCGCCGGGCGCGCGCGCACGTGTCGCGCTTTCAGCGTTGACCATTGCCGAATCTTTCCGCGATACCGAAGGGAAAGATGTTTTGCTCTTTATCGACAACATCTTTCGTTTCACGCAAGCCGGCTCGGAAGTTTCCGCATTGCTGGGCCGCATGCCTTCCGCGGTCGGTTATCAACCCACGCTCGCCACAGAAATGGGCACGATGCAAGAGCGTATCACTTCCACGAAAAAAGGCTCGGTCACTTCCGTGCAAGCGATCTACGTTCCCGCGGACGACTTGACTGACCCGGCGCCGGCAACGACGTTCTCACATCTCGACGCAACCACGACGCTCTCGCGACAAATTTCAGAGCTTGGCATTTACCCCGCGGTCGATCCGCTCGATTCCACTTCGCGAATTCTCACGCCGCTGGTTGTCGGCGAAGAGCATTACGCGGTCGCGCGCAAAGTGCAGCAGATTTTGCAAAAGTATAAAGACCTGCAAGACATCATCGCGATTCTCGGCATGGAAGAACTTTCAGATGATGACAAGATCGTGGTGAATCGCGCGCGCCGCATTCAGAAATTTTTGAGCCAACCGTTTTTCGTCGCGCAGGAATTTACCGGCACGCCCGGCAAGTACGTGCGCCTGCAAGACACAGTGCGCGGCTTCAAGGGCATTGTCGACGGCGATTATGACGATCTGCCCGAACAAGCCTTTTACATGGTCGGCACAATTGAAGAAGCCGTGGCCCAAGCCAAGAAGATGAAGAGCTAATCGCTTGTTGCTGGTTGCTCGTTGCTTGTAACCGGCATCGAGTATCCAGCAACCAGCAACCAGCAACCAGCATGAAAACCTTTCTCCTCGAAATCGTCACTCCAATCCGCAAAGCCTTTTCCGAGCGCGTGACTGCCATTGTCGCGCCTGGTGAAGAAGGCTACTTTGGCGTTTTGCCCGGACACACGCCATTTCTCACCAGCTTGAAAATCGGCGATATGAAAATTGAGATGGGCGACAAAACGAAGCATTTCGCCATCTCCGGCGGCTTTGCGGAAGTGTATTCCGGCGGCGTGCGCATACTCGCCGAAACCGCGGAAGAAGCCTCTGAAATCGACGCCGAACGCGCCAAACAAGCGAAAGACCGCGCCGATCGCCGCATTCATCAAGGCCGCAAAGAAATCGACGTGGAGCGCGCGGAACTCGCGCTCGCGCGAGCGGCGAACCGGTTGAAGATCGCGCAATTCTTGTCGACGTAAAATTTCCCTCGATTTCTTTCCCTGATTCTTTGATGCCCTTCGCATAAGCGAAGGGCATTTTCTATTTCACCTTTCCACCCCCCCCATTAAATTTCCTTCACGAATGCCGAAGCGCACAAACAAATTCTCTGCGCGTTTCGGCATTCGTGTTTTTGGTAGGTATTCTAGACGAGAAAGAAAAGACTGGTTGCTGGTTATAAGCAACGAACAACCAGCAACGAGCAACCAGAAAATTTCCTTCCGTAATCGCCTAGTATTGGGAGTACATAACAGCATGCTAGGCCGAGAGTCGAGAAAATGTTTGGTTTGGCAAGCAGACTTTAACCTTGCAATGGTTTCTTGATAAGGACAACCATGAGTTTTCATGGATTAAAAAAAGATCGCGCTAAAATTTTCTCCCTGCTGTTCGGGCTTGGCCTTTTTGCGGTTACGGCCCTACACGCGCAAGAGAGCCGGCTGTTCGATAAAGACAAGATCGTAAAGTATGACGAACGGCTGAAATTTTATCTCGATCAACAGACCAAGGATTATCTCAGCGAGACCGCGGCGCAAGAGCGCCTGCTGTTTGAGAACATTAAAAATCTCACCACGGAAATCAAGCAGCGCGGCATCAAGGGCAACATTAAAGACGAAGCGGGCTTCGGACAAATTTACGGGGACATGCAACTGCTCGTCGATAATTACGCGGTGGAGCTCGACGCCGTGCTCGCCATTCTCGATGAAATCAAATCGCTCTCGCGCACGCTCGAAACCGAGCAGCGCCAAGACTTGGTCGAACAATTCAGTTCGCTGCGCGATAGTTTGACCACGGTGCTGGAAAACCGCAAGCTGCAAAATGAAGCGCCGAAAACCGGCAACTATAAAACCGCGCTCGTGCGCGAATACAACGTCGAAGTCGATTCGTTGCTGCGCATTTATAAACGCCTCGAAAAGTTTGAGCGCGCGGCCACGGTGCGCAACGACACGGCGGCAGTGCGTTTGGCCAAAGCGCAAAAGGCCAAGCTGCAAACCGTGCTCGCGGGCATGCGCACCACCACTGCCGGCTCCCCGACGACGGCTACGGCCACGGCTTATCTTAAAGAAGTCGACGGCTTTGTCGCACTGCTGAAGCAACTTGAAACTATTGAAAAGCCCGCGGAAGCTTCTTTGGATAAAGCGATTGAGGTCGAGGTGCTGCGGCGAGAAATTCTCGCCAGCTTGGATAAAAACCTGCTCAAGCTTTTCGGTTATCCTAACCTCGGCGCGCAAAACAAAATTACCATCGAACAATCGCTGCAAGCCTGGCGCGCCGATCGCGTGACGAAATTTGAAGTGCGGCGCACGCAATACGCTATTCTTAAAAAGAATTTGATTCAAAGCGGGGGGAGCAAAGAGCGGAGCCGCATGCTCAATCGCGACCTGGCCGATGCGCTGCTGAATTACGCTGCGGAGCGCTATCTCGTCGCGGAAGAGCAACTCGCGACGATTCAGGAAGATTACGGCAAACATTTTTCGAATTGGGATGTGGTACGTTTCTATCAAGCAGAATGCTTGTATGGCCGCGGCGTTTTAAATGAAGCTTTGGGCGCGCACGCGAGCGTGTTGCGTGATTATCCCGAGAGCAAGTTTCGCGACATGATGCTGCTGCGCGTGATCACGATTGCGCATGTCTTGAAACGCCCGGAACAGTTCTTCGGCTACTATCAACAACTGGAAAAACTCGCGAGCACGGTCGAGCCTAAGATTTTGGAACGCGCACGCTATTTGGCGGGATACTACGCTTTGAGTTTGGAAAAATTCGGCGCCGCGGACTCCACGCTCGGCAAGATCGCGACGGATTCGAAATACGGACTCGCCGCGCGTTATTTGCAAGGCGTGGCGCAGCTCAATCGCGGCAACAGCGCCTCGGCGTTGGTGCTGTTCAAAGAGATTGTAGCAAAGGAAGCTTTGCCCTGGTCCGATCCGGCGATTGCCATGACGAGCAATAGCGCCATGCTCAAACTCGGCTTCATTTACTACGAGCGCGGCGAATTGGAAGAGGCGCTCAAATATTTCGATCAGGTTTCGCGGGGCACCGAAAATTACGATCAAACTTTGATGGGCAAAGCTTGGGCGGAGCTGCGGCTGGGCAACGTCGAGCAATCCCTGGCGCAGATTCAAACGCTGTCGCAGGGTTATTCGATTTCAGATTATACGTATGAAGCGAAAGTGCTCAGCGCGCATTGCAAGCGTCTGCTCGATCAACCCGAGGCCGCGCTGCGCGACTTGCGCTACGTGAGCAACGCGCATGGCGTGTTGGAAACTTCGCGCGATTACAACGAAGAACGCGCGCAAATCGTGGCGCAGATGAACGAATTGGAGCGCATGGAGCGCGAGGTGTTGGAGAAACAGGATGCCTCGTTGTATGAAATCGTCGCGAAGGCGCGGCAAAACCTGCAAGCCACCTTGCTGAATATCAACTATCGCGGGCCTAAGGGCGATATGCAAGGCGAAGAATTTACGGAAGAGCGGCAAAAAATTTTGGCGCAACTGCAAGCGTTGGATGAGGTGATTGAAGACGCGCAAAAAATCGGCATGGTGGAAGTGGAGCAGGAAGCCCTGCAGCGCCGCAATCGACTGATCAAGACGCTCGAAAGTTACCAGGCGGACCGCTCGATTGAAAAGGTGAATTATCTCGTCGAGTATCCGCTGGCGATCAAGGAAAGCGGCGCGGAGCATCGCAAGGAAGTGGTGCAAAATCTTATGGCGCATTTGGAAAGCGAGCAGCAAAGCCTGCAAGCCGACATCGATAGCTTGCGCGCGCTCGCCTCGGCTCCGGGAAAAAAGCCGGCAAACTTGAGCATTGATCTCAAAATTCTACAGGACAATCTCCGGCAACTGCGCAGCCGCATGGAGCGTTTTCAAACCTGGCTGGCAACCTATGACGTGGAAGAAGTGCAAAGCGACTTCGAACGCTGGGCGGATTTTTCTGGCTTTGGCATGAGCGATTTAACGCTGCAAGAATTGGATCGCCGCGAGCACAAGATCAACACGGATTCCCGCAACCTGGGGGCGATTGATCAAGTCTTGCGCGACCGCCGCACCAACCTCGAAATGCGCATTAAGCGTTTCGACGACGAGATGAGGCGCATCGAAGCGGAACTTTTGGAAGAGCAAGTGCGCTTGGACAAGCTCGAACACGAAAAATATTTTGAGAACCTGTACTTCGATAAATCCGAATCGGAAGTTCCACACACCAAAGCGACGCAGCCGGATGATTTTTCCAATGAACTGCTGCCGCCGGAATGAATCTCGGGAGTGTTGGAGTTGTGGATTGATGGAGTGATGAATTACTGGAACTTGGTAATCCACTAATCCCTTACTCCAATAATCCACTACTCCAAGTTTCTTCGGCAACCGGCGCGTAGCGAATGATTATCTCTTCGACTGACCTTGAGTAGCAAAACCTGAATGACATCGAGTCTTCTCCAACT
>CAYNDW010000489.1:0-5389 GCA_964395375.1 uncultured Cytophagia bacterium | reverse complement strand
GGTCTTCTTCGATCAGCTTGAGGTGCCGGTCGTGGTGACCGAACAGCACGGCGGTGTTGGTGCCTTCTCGTAGTTTAAGTTTCTTCACGCGAAGTTTGTATTGACCTGGACATGGCGCGAAGAAACTTTAACAGAAGATGAAGGGAGCTGACAAGGTGATGCCCGGTTCACGACGAAGGCAGCGTCAGGGAGAACTCCTGGAAGGCCCGACCTGACAGACTATCCTCGACTGAGACACGGACCTGATGGGTCCCTGACAGGCCAGCCGGAACCAGCCACTCAATTCGTCCGGTCGCTGGGTCGATCTTCATACCGACAGGAGCAGCAGACAATGTATAGGCCAACGGATCACCTTCAGGGTCCCTGGCCACAACAAGATATTCATAGTGCATCCGGTCCATGAACGGAGCGGGAGTAGAAAGAATGGCGGGAGGATTATTCGTCAATGAAACCGGCTCGGATCGTACCTCTCTTCCTGTACCGAATCTATCTTTCGGAGTGACACCCACCACGATCACATCTCCGCGTGCAAACCCGACCGTGTCGAGACCGTTCTCATCGTGACCTGACACGAGTTCACCGTTCCGCCACCATCGATAGAGATACCCTACCTCATCCGCATCGGCATCAGCTCCTTCAGCCCGCACCAAGGCTCGAACACCCGGCCTGATGTCTTCGGGATCGAGCACAACCCGCGATACCAGGGGCACGGTATTTCCAACCGAAACGTCCTGGAGTCGTTGTGTGATGCCCGCGCCCTTGCCGTCGCTCACCACAACCTCTACACTCACGATATCACCTCGCTTGAGCGACTGCGGCGATAGTGTCTCGCGAGTCTGCCCGGAAACGGAAGTCCCGTTCACCACCCATTGGTAGCGAATTGTGACAGGATCGCCGTCAGGATCAACGGCCTCTATCTGGGCGACAGCCGGCCCGGCCAATGTCAGAGGGTTGGGCACGATGCGAGCGAGTCGAACGGTCGGGGAGTGGTTGCTCGCTGAGGCGGTCGGCGAGGCACCGTTGTGCGACGCCTCTGAAGAGCATCCTGCTAGGAGACCGGTCGTCCCACAGATCAGAACTGATGCGGCGATGTAGAGGCATGAGAGAAGAGAGGTGCCTCTTCTCTCATGCCTCGTTCCATCACCCGCTTTCGTTACATGCGGTCGTTGACCCATGAGATGTACTTACTCCACGGTCTGGTCCCGCCGATACAGAACGAGGTGAGCGCGCCGCTACTGGACTGGATGTACCCGGTCATCCGGCCCGCGCAACCCCCTCCTACGGCGCCGCTCCCCTGGGCACCGATTTGGACGGACACCTGAGAGGCCACTCCGCCGGAACCAAGACTTATCGATTTGTTGACGACCATATTTGTCGTGCCTGTCGTGCCGATGACCGGCTCACGCGGCGCACTTCCGGTTCGGTAATACAGCGCATAGAGGGTACTGTTGCCCGAATCGCTGCACATGTCGCTGACCGGCGTGAACGAGGGGAAGAACACGAGTCCTGCGACCACCGTCGTCGGTGTGACGACTCGTTCGCCTGCTGCCATGGCCATATACCATCCATCCATCGCAAGGGCAGGGGTATTGCCCTTGATCTTGTCGATAAGCCCCGCGAAGGTTGTCACACCGGTCACGCCTGTCACCTCGTTGCCGGTACAGACAATACAGACTGCGGCATTCGTCACATTCAGGAGATCGCTACGCTCGCAATTGGTCGCAGTATTTTCCGCGCAATTGACCGAGAGGACAGGGTCCTTGATGCCGATGAAATGCTGGATATCGGTGTTCGTCTTATCGATCGTGTCGAAGTATCGCCCTGTGCCGAAAAACACCCACACCATGTTACTATCGTCCTTCGTTACACTGGGTTGTGCTGAGATCGGCCCCACCAACGTGGCGCCCGTACAGGGCGAGGTGCATGAAAAAGTCGAGACCAGCGCGGTCGGTTTGTTCAGCACCGGCGCCACTCCTCCCCAGGTCGAGCTGTCGCACTCAGCTGTGCCGGTTGCTACACAGTTTCTGGTCGTGAGGCGATACATTGTCCCCTTCCACTTCGGTGCAGTTGCCGGCACAGCTGAGCCAGTGTCGCAGACCGCAGCTGCGGTATTACACATGATCGTCCCGCCATAGAGCGAGTCCACCCGATAGTCTAAGTCGACGTCGACCGAGAGCAGGTTTCCCATAAAGGAGTTGGCATCGCTGGTGGCAAAGATCGGCTGCTTCACCCCGGTTTTCAAATTCCATGCGTAGAACCGGCTCGTTTGCGTATTGCTGGTGTTTCGCGGCAGATAATCGTATCCCACTGGGCCAGAACCGACGACCATGAACCACGATTCGTGAGTCATGAGGGTCGTCGCATCTGCGACAGGGTTCGTCCGCACGATGACGGGATAGCCCGTCGTCAGCCCTAATGTGGAATCCGTAAAGGACCAGAGAAGTTTGGGGTCCTCTTCTGGATTGGTGATATCGAGAACGAAATAGGAAGACAGCATATCGCGCGAGGTCCCGTCTGTGATCGTCATTCTCGGCGCGCCCTGGTTAGCCGTACAGTCGGTACAGCTACCGCCGAGGCGCATACCGACGATCACGATCGTGCCCCACCCGTTATCATGATCGGTATTGGCTTGCCCGGCGATACATCCGGCCGGCACAGTACCAGGTCCTCCACAGAACATCCGCACATCGGTGACTTTCGGCTTCAGGTCCACATAGTAGGAATGGCCGTACGAAGGATCCGTCAGCCATTTGAGTTGGGGAAGCAATTGCATGGGGACGAACCCCCACAGCTCTTCGCCCAACGCCGGGGTACTGGCCACAGCTGTATCGGGTGCGATGCGCTGCGTCAAGTACCGCCCGTGCTCGATCTCGGGCGAACCGCTGTCATCGCCGGGGTAATAGAATCCCGCATTGAACGCATGGAACATCCCGTCGTTCGCCCCTTCGTAGACCACGCTTCGACGATTCTTCCATTTGACGAAGAAGGGCGTATAGCTCCCGTCCCCGTAGATCACGTCATAGCGCTCTCTCGGAGCGCCGACGAAGGTCGGGGTCGAGTGGATCGGATCTCCCAACTTCCAGGTTGTCAACGGGCCGGTCCCGGCCGGAACTTTGATTTCTCGCGGACGATAGGTTGCGACCGATTCGCCGCGAATGTACTTGATGATGTTGGCTGCCTCCGTGCTCGGAGCGATCGCGGCTTTCAAGTATGGTTGCAATGTCGCGCTGTTGTCGTTTGGCGCCGTATAGTCGAACTTGATGACAACCGGAGTGCCGGCGGTCGGCTCCGTCCAGGTAAAGATCTTCCGCGTCGGAGCAGTTCGCAAGGCCAGCAGGCGGCCTGCCTCCCAAATACCTTGAATTTCCTTTAGACTGACTGACTCATATGCGGTGGTCGAATCGGCCACCCCATCACCATTGTCATCCTTATATCGATCGACAAACACATCCCCGGACGCGGTGTCGTAGCGGGTCCGCATGATATTGTCTATCGTCGTACCGCTCTGTGCGTAGACCAGCTTTCCATCAGGAATTCCACCGGCGCCACCCCGATCTTCCCGAATGTTCCCAAAGGCATCGAGAAAGAGACCCTGGGTGAAGCCGGTCCACTTGATCTCTTGCAACCCTTCGGTTGTCGAGGGGTAGAAATAGGCCTGGTAGAGCGACCCTTCCCCGGTCGAAGAGGACGCCAAGACCGACACCGAAGTTCCGGAGGAGCTTTTGCTCAGGAGACTGGTAATAGCGGATTCTAACCGATTCCGCATGGCGAAGGCATCGTTGGATTCAAAATAGGTGTCCGGCACACCGTCCGGTGCTGAGGCACCTGTGTCATTGTTTATCTTGTCCCATTCTTCGGGCAAATCCGGCGTGCCACTTCCATTTCGATCTTCGAACCCGCCCATTTTGGCTGCGTCTCTGAGAATGTTGATCCCGGACCCGAAGGCCAAGAAGGTATAGATGGTGAGGTTTTGTGTTCCCACGAGAGCCTGCCCGGCCACGCCAAGATTCGGCACGGTCGCCTGCCGCAAGTCTGTCGTATGGAGCCAGTAGGCGATGTCGTCGAGATAGTGACTTCCACGGCTGTTGCAGGAATCGGCATTAGGGCCGCCGAAATATGACGAACAATTGTCATGGTGATCATTGAGTGCCGCATGATCCAATGCCGGGTGACCAACCGCGTGGAGGGGCTGAGGGCCCACACCGGCAGCCACTTTGGCATCTCTCGTACAGCCCTGCGCTGACCCGCAGTGGGGGCTGGCGCCATGGGCATTGGCCGTATGGGCCAAGTCCCGAAGGGCAGATGGAATGGCCTCATCCTGTGTCGGAGCCCCGTCGGTAAAGATGATCACAAAACTCTTGCAACAACGGACCGACTGAGCCGTCCCGGCCCAGGTCGTATTGAACCAATAGGGGTCTCCGGTGGCGTTAGGAGTGGGGGTATAGCCAGCGGGGGCAAACCCCGACGGAAGCTGGGCATAATAGCGGCCCGCTTCATAGAGGGCTTCGGCAAGTGGCGTCCAGGTGGCCCCGCCGGTGTTGTCTATCTGGGTCATGACCGTGGCAATCGGCGATCCGATCGGAGCTAACAACGTGCCCGCTTGCGCGTCCCCATCGAATTCCAAGAGGCCAAACCGAGCTCTAGTTCCGACATCCTGCAACACGCCACCGGCGGGAGTCGTAGTCTGAACTCTAATCGTGTATTGATTTTCTATGAAACCACTCCCCCCATTGCTGCAGGAGTTATCAGGCCCCGCAATTTGGAAAGGCCCACCAGCAGGGAAGTTTGGCGCTGTATTATCGACACAAAACGTGCCGGTCATCGTGGACAATGAATTATTCACTTTTAAATAGAAATAGACTAAGTTCGGGCTGCTAATACCGGTGGACGGCATCAGATTTGTTAGTGTATTAGGATTAAGCCCTACACCGTCGATTCTCGTCGAGACAGTTTGCCCTAACAGGCTTGCCGCGCACTTGCCTGCTGCATCCCTTGCAGCGGAACAATTGCCCCCTGTCATGGCAAATTTGGCGATATCGATTCGCCGCATCGTCACGTAGTTGAGGAGATTCCCGCTCCAGAGAAAAGAGCCGCTGGTGCAGGTCCCCGGTATGGCAGGATTGGCCGTGCCGGTATCTGGCACAAACTGACCGCCTGTATAGTTGTAACATTCGGTTGGTGTGAAGAGTCCTCCGTAGACCGTGGCGTTATTGAAGGGCGTCGCAGGAATCCATGGAGTGGCAGGAGCGACAGCTCCCTTATAGGCCAGGATATTCATACTGCCGGAATTGTCCATCAAGAGGAGGACGTTCGGGGGGACTGCTGTATTGATAAAGGGCGGGCTCGATTTGTAGTCGTTCATGACCTGGGCCTGTGCGGCCGCAGGTAC
>CAYNDW010000488.1:0-5405 GCA_964395375.1 uncultured Cytophagia bacterium | reverse complement strand
ATACGTGAGATTGAGACAACATTGTTAACTCTGTAAGCCGCGTATTGAATCGGAATCTCAAGTTGTTATTGTGCTTCTTCAATCTCCAACCTTAACTTCTCCCTCCAGAACCCTCTTGCGCCCGCGGTTTCGCGCAACTCAATCAAGCCGCGATTCGGTTCGCTGTTGATCGTCGAAGTGCCGAAATCAAAATAGGCCAGGCCTTCACGCTCGCACCAATTCATCACCTCGTGCGCGAGCAAGTTGATCGCGCGATAATGCTGCTCTTCATATTGCTGCGCGATATAAAAGGCGAGCGCGGCTTGGGCATTACACACAAAGAGCAAATAGCCTGCGATCATTTTCTCTTCCACATAGGCGGCAAACAAACGAACGCGCTGCGGCAAACGTTGCTGCAAATCACGCAACTCATGCAACGTGTGTGCGGGTTGCGCGCCGTGCCGCTCCGCGAGGTTGCGTTGCAGAATTTCATAAAAGCCGGCGACGGCTTCGCTCTCTTTCACCACGACCCCGAGCGTTTGGCTGCGGCGAATTTTGCGCTGAAACTCCGCGGAATAATTTTGCTCACGACCTTCATCTAAGCGCACGGCTTGCGTCAACTCGCGGCGGTGAGAGCGAAAGCCCGCGCGCCACAAAGCATACTCGAAAGTTTGATCCGCTTGTTGCTGATAGAAGAGCGGAGGGAGGGTGAGTTCCAGCGCGGAGCAAGTGTGCGCGCGCGCGTGTTGCACAAGGCCTGCGAGCAACTCCTCGTGTTCGTGCAAAGAGAGCGTCGTGGCCGTGACGAATCCGCCCAGGGAAGCGCCCGGATGTGAGGCCAGCGTGCGCGTAGAATCCTTTTGCACGCTAGCCGCGGGGAGGACCGCGAGCAATTTTTCTTTTTTAAAAAAGAGCAGCGACGCGTCGTGAAAACGTTCGGCGGGATGATAAGCTAAAAAGGCACGCGTATGAAACAGCGTGCCTTGCGCCGAATGCGCGACAAACTCTTCCCACTGCGCGCGATATGCTTCGGAGTATTTTACGACAGAGATTCCCCCCTTGAGGGGGGCTAGGGGGGTGTCGGTCATTTGTTTAGCGCAGGAGCGTTATTTAAAATTTTAAACTGCAAATTCTCAATTTTAAATTTGAACTGCTTTGAGCCTTGCTACAAGATGTACCGGCTCAAATCCTCATCTTCGACAATGTTCTTCAACGTTGCGTCCACGAACTCGCCCGTAATCACAATCTTGCCGCTACGCTGATCGGGCACGTCGAACAGAATGTCTTCGAGCAACGCGGTGAGCACGGTGTGCAAGCGCCGCGCGCCGATGTTTTCGGTCTTCTCGTTCACGCGGGAAGCAATGTTGGCGATCTCCGTGATCGCCTCTTTTTCGAAAAACAATTCGACGCCGTCGGTCTCCAACATCGCGATGTACTGTTTGATCAGCGCGTTCTCCGGCTCGGTGAGAATGCGCACAAAATCTTCCGCGGTGAGGCTTTGCAACTCCACGCGAATCGGGAAGCGGCCTTGCAGTTCGGGAATCAAATCCGAAGGCTTCGAAACATGAAACGCGCCGCTCGCGATGAAGAGCACGTGATCCGTTTTCACCATGCCGTATTTCGTGAACACGTTCGTGCCCTCAACCACGGGCAGCAAATCGCGCTGCACGCCCTCGCGCGAAACATCCGGACCGGAAGTGCTTTTCACCCCCGCGATCTTATCGATCTCGTCGAGAAACACGATGCCGGAATTTTCCACGCGCGAGATGGCTTCCTTCACCACTTGCTCCATGTCGATGAGCTTCTGCGCTTCTTCTTGCGTCAGCGCCGGCCGCGCTTCGGACACTTTCATTTTTCGGCGCTTCATTTTTTTTGGAAAAAGATTGCCGACCATGTCTTGCAAGTTGATGCCGAGTTCTTCCACGCCCACGGGCGTGATCACTTGCATCATGGGCATGCCGTCGCTGGCCACATCCATCTCCACCATGCGCTCTTCCAACTTGCCCTCACGCAATTGCTGGCGAATCTTATCGCGCGAGCGTTGGCGGCGTTCCTCCATTTTTAGCTCTTCTTCTTCCATGGCCTTCTCCACCTCTTCCGCTTCGCTTTGCGAATTGACCACACGCGTTTGCTGCGGCAACGGCGGTATCAGCAAGTCCACGAGGCGCTCGTTCGCCAACTTCTCTGCTTGTTCTTGCACCGTCGCGGTTTTTTCGGAGCGCACCATCGCGACGGCGAGATCGGTCAAGTCGCGAATCATGGATTCCACGTCGCGCCCGACGTAGCCGACCTCGGTGAATTTCGAAGCTTCCACTTTTATGAAAGGCGCATGCGCGAGCTTTGAAATGCGGCGCGCGATTTCGGTTTTGCCCACGCCCGTCGGCCCGATAAGGATGATGTTGTTCGGCATGATTTCTTCGCGCAGCTTGTCGCTCACGCGCTGCCGGCGCCAACGATTGCGCAACGCGATGGCCACCGAGCGCTTCGCGTTGTTCTGCCCGATGATATATTTATCCAACTCCGCCACGATTTGGCGCGGCGTTAATGTCTGCAATTCGTCCATGAGTATCCTTTTTAAAACGCACCGTTGCGCAGGTTGCGAACTTTCGCAAGGGTTGTCTAGTAATTGAGTTCTTCGATGACTAAGTTTTTGTTGGTGTAAATGCAAATGTCCGCGGTGATGTTCATCGCTTCTTCGACGATTTGGCGCGCGCTTAAAGGGGAATAACGCGCGAGCGCGCGCGCCGCGGCCATGGCGTATCCGCCGCCGGAGCCGATGGAGATAATGCCGTCATCCGGCTCAATCACATCGCCCGTGCCGGAAACGAGAAAAGCTTTTTCTTTATCCATTACCACAAGTTGCGCTTCCAAGCGGCGCAGAAAACGATCGTTGCGCCAATCTTTCGCCAACTCCACCGCGGCGCGACTAAGATTGCCGCGATAATGCTCGAGCTTCTGCTCGAACTTTTCAAACAGCGCAAACGCATCCGCCGCGGCGCCGGCAAAGCCGATGAGCACGGTGTCTTTGTGCAGCCGGCGAATTTTACGCGCATTCATCTTCAACACCGCGTCGCCATACGTTACTTGTCCGTCGCCGGCCAACACACAACTGTTGTTGTGGCGCACGCCGAGAATCGTGGTCGCATGGATCACTTCAAAAAAGGGTCGAGTCATGTCTTCTCACTTTATTGTTTGAACTATGCTTTTGGGATTTTTGGATTGATGGATTGTTGGAGTCTTGGAGTTATGAATATCACAAACTTTAGTGTTCCACCACTCCACCACTCCAACAATCCACAAATCCATCAATCCCACACTCCAACATTTAGATCTTTCTGCGCAGGCGCGAAACCGGCATCATCATCTGCTCGCGATATTTCGCCACCGTGCGCCGCGCCACGTTCATGCCTTCCTTCTTGAGCAGGTCGGCGATGGTTTGATCGTTCAGGGGATCGCGCGGGTTCTCGACGTCGATGATCTCCTTGATGCGTTGCTTGATGCGGCGGTTGGAAACGTCATCGCCGTCGTCGCGCTTCAAGCCTTCGCTGAAGAAATACTTCAACTCGAACACGCCGTGCTCGGTTTGCACGTACTTGCCGTTGGTCACGCGCGAAATCGTTGAAATATCCATCCCGATTTCATCGGCAATGTCTTTCAAGATCATCGGCTTGATGAACTCCGGGCCGTTCTCAAAAAACTCGCGCTGCTTTTGTATCAGCGTTTCGATGACGCGCAAAATGGTTAGGCGACGTTGGTGGATGGAATTGATCAACCAGCGCGCGGATTCCAGACGCTTCTTCACAAATTCTTTCGCGTCGCGCGTTTGTTGTTTGGTCGTCGCTTTTTTGAGCAACAATTCTTTATAGCGATTGTTAATGCGTAAATGCGGCACGTTGGAATCGTGCAGGATGATGCGGAACTCGTCGTCCTCGTCGCGCTCCACCGTGAGATCGGGCACCACGACATTGTGGTGCGGGGAAAAATAGCCCTCGCCCGGTTTGGGATTGAGGTGGGAAATTTCCTCGATCACGCCTTTGATCGCTTCCAAATCGATGTTGAGATTTTTGGCGATCTTCTCGAAGCGTTTGTTGCTAAAATCGTCGAAATTATTTTTAATAATCTCGAGCGCCAGCTCGTTACGCGGCTCGTGATCTTCCAATTGAATCCACAGGCACTCGTGCAAGTTGCGCGCGCCGATGCCGACCGGATCGAAGTTTTGAATTTGCCGCAAAACTTTTTCGACCTTGGCGAGCGGCACGTTCAAGTTTTGCGCGACGATGTCGATGTCGCAGGAGAGATAGCCGTCTTCGTTAATGCTCCAAATCAAAAACTCGCCGACGACGATTTCTTCCTCTTCTAGCTCGAGCATGTGCAGTTGCTCGATCAGATGTTCGGGCAGGTTTTCCACCGCGGCTTCTTGCTGCTCATAAACCTCGGCGCTGTTGTCGCGCGGCGCGCGTTGTTCATAATTTTCCTCGTCGCCGATGATGGCTTCCCAATCGATTTCTTCCTTTTCGGCTTCTTCGCTTTCAAATTCCTCTTCGCCTTGCTTGTCCTCTTCCGCTTCCACGGCTGCTTCGGGTTCTTCTTCCTTTTGTTCGAGGTCCATATCCTCGTCTTGCTCGGTCTCCATTTACATTTCGTCGAACAACTCCAGCATGGGATTGATCTCAATCTCCATCTTGAGTTTTTGTTCGAGCATGGCCGTGGGAAGCTGCAGCAAGGAAGAGAGCAGCACTTGTTGCGGCGATTGCTGTAACCGTTGCGTGATGCGTTGCGACAGATTCAACATAATACGTTAGCCTCGGTAATAAGTCCTTTAACGATCCAAACGAAATTTGTCGCCGAGATAGAGCTTACGCGCTTCCGGGTCGTTGGCGAGGAACTCCGTTGTGCCCGCTTTCAACACCGTGCCTTCATACAACAAGTAAGCGCGATCGGTAATCGACAACGTTTCGTGTACGTTATGATCCGTAATCAAGACGCCAATGCCTTTTTGCTTCAACCCGCGTACGATTTCTTGTATGTCTTCGACGGCGATGGGATCCACGCCGGCAAAGGGCTCATCCAACAAAATAAATTTTGGCCGCGTCACCAATGCGCGCGAAATTTCCGCGCGCCGGCGCTCACCGCCCGAAAGCGTGTAAGCATAATTCTTGGCCAAATGTGAAATAGCCAAATCCTCCAGCAGCTCCTCCAAGCGTTGCTTGCGCTCTGGGTTTGACAGCGGCAACGTTTCGAGAATTGCGAGAATGTTTTGTTCGACCGTGAGCCGGCGAATAATACTCGGCTCTTGCGAAAGATAGCCAAGGCCTAAGCGCGCGCGTTTGTACATGGGATACGCCGTGATCTCGCGCTCGGCAAGGAAAATTTTTCCAGCGCTCGGGCGACTCATGCCCGTGATCATGTAAAACGTCGTGGTTTTG
>CAYNDW010000487.1:0-5412 GCA_964395375.1 uncultured Cytophagia bacterium | reverse complement strand
GCAAATCCTCGGGCGCACGCCGACGTTTACGGAGCTTGGCATTTTCTCCGTGATGTGGTCCGAGCACTGTAGCTACAAAAATTCCATCGTGCAATTGAAGACGCTGCCGCGCGAGGGCAAGAACCTGCTTGTGAAAGCAGGGGAAGAGAACGCGGGCTTGATCGACATCGGCGACGGCCTTGCCGTTGCTTTTAAAATTGAAAGCCACAATCATCCTTCCGCAGTGGAGCCATATCAAGGCGCGGCCACTGGAGTCGGCGGCATCTTACGCGATATATTCACAATGGGCGCGCGACCGATTGTAGCGCTCAATTCGTTGCGCTTCGGCAGCCTCAATGACGCGCGCACGCGCTATCTTTTCAAAGGCGTGGTGAAGGGCATCGGCGATTACGGCAATTGCTTCGGCGTGCCAACGGTGGGCGGCGAAGTTTATTTCGAAGATTGCTATCGCGACAATCCGCTCGTAAATGCGATGGCCGTCGGCCTCGTGAAGCATGATCGTATCGCAAAGGCCATCGCGTATGGCGAGGGCAATAGCGTGATTCTTATCGGCTCTTCAACCGGCCGCGACGGCATTCACGGCGCAACGTTCGCGAGCGAAGAGATTTCAGAGAAGAGTGAGAAGAAGCGGCCGCAAGTACAAGTCGGCGATCCGTTCGCGGAGAAGTTGCTGCTCGAAGCCTCGCTCGAAATGATTCGCGCTGATCTCATCATCGGCATGCAAGACATGGGAGCAGCGGGCATCACGTGCTCCACTTCCGAAATGTCCGCGCGCGGCGAGTGCGGGATGGACATTGATCTCGAACACGTGCCGGTGCGTGAGCAAGGCATGACGCCGTATGAAATCATGCTCTCCGAATCGCAAGAGCGCATGCTCGTGATTGCGAAGCCCGGCAGGGAGGAGGCGATTAAAGAAATTTGCGCGAAATGGGATTTGCACGCGGCCCGCATCGGCACGGTGTGCAGCGGTAATCTTCTGCGTGTCCGCATGCACGGCGAAGTCGTCGCGGAAATTCCGTCGCAAGTTTTGGCGCTCGGCGGCGGTGCGCCGGTTTATGTGCGTGAAGCGCAAGAGCCGGCTTATTTGAAAACCACGCGCGCGTTTACCCCAGCGAGTCTTTTTCAACCAAAAGATTTGAATGAAGTCTTGCTCACGCTGCTCGAATCGCCGAGCATTGCAAGCAAGCAATGGGTGTATCGCCAATATGATTCGACGGTGCGCTCGAACACAGTGATTCAACCCGGCGGCGATGCCGCGGTGTTGCGCATCAAAGGCTCGCGTAAAGGCCTTGCGGTGAAGACGGATTGCAACGCGCGCTATGTGTATCTCAATCCGCGTCGCGGCGCTGCGATTGCCGTGGCCGAGTCCGCGCGCAATGTTGCGATCACGGGCGCGCGACCGGTGGCGATCACGAACTGTTTGAACTTCGGCAATCCTTACAAGCCGGAGAACTATTGGCAATTTCAAGAGGCCATTGCCGGCATCGGCGAAGCATGCCGCGCGTTGGAAACACCAGTGACCGGCGGCAATGTGAGCTTCTATAATGAAAGCCCGAATGCCGCGGTTTATCCCACGCCCACCATCGGCATGCTTGGCGTGCTCGATGATGTGACTTGTGCGATGACGGCGCATTTCAAAAACACTGGCGATGAGATTGCATTGCTCGGCACGAACCTCGAAGAAGTTGGCGGCAGTGAATATCTTAAAACTATTCACCACCAAATCGCCGGCGATTGTCCGCAGCTCGATCTCGCGCGCGAGCGAGCGGTGCAATCTGCTTGTGTGGAAATGATTGCCGCGCGGCTTGTGCATTCCGCGCACGACGTTGCGGATGGAGGTCTGGCCGTCGCGCTCGCGGAGTGTTGTATGATGAAGGAAGAAAATGTTCTCGGCGCGGAGGTGGCGTTGCCCAAGTATGAACGCGCAGACTTCGCGTTGTTTGGCGAGAGCCAATCGCTCGTGGTGATTTCATACGCGCCCGCAGACCGCGAAAGCATTCAGCGCATTTGTCGGCAACATGGCGTGCCCATGCACGAACTCGGCAAAGTCACGCCCGAAAAACTGTGCATCGACAATTTGATTGAGTTGCACGCGGCAAAGTTGCACGCGGCATATTTCGGCGCGATTGCGGAGATCATGGCGTGAGCGCGATTGGACTATGCGAACACTGCCGCCACGTGCAGATCATTCAAAGCAATCGCGGTAGCAAGTTTTATCTCTGCCGGCGTGCGAATGAAGATGCGAGTTTTGCGAAGTATCCGCGCTTGCCAATGTTGACATGCCGTGGTTATGAAGCCGCAGCGAATTTGAAGAGCGCTCATGAGCCATCGCCTGATGCTGAAGCATCAGGCTAGGAGATGCAAGCCGACTAAAGTCGGCTCTCACCCAATTAGTGTTTAGCGATCTTTAGATCGCTTCCACCTTTTAGTCTGATGCTTCAGCATCAGGCGAGATAAAAGTCATTGCTATTGTGAATTTTTTCGATTATAAACTACGCAATTTTTTCGTACCACCTCGCGGCTTTAATCAAACCACAACTGCTTTGCGATTCTGTTGGCGGCGCACTTAACCGACGGATGGCCCATGCACATCTTCCGCACCAAGAACCTCGACCAGTTGCAACGTGATGCAGATTCTTCCACTCAGACGCACCTTAAACGTGTGCTGGGCCCGGTTGATTTGATCGCGCTCGGCATCGGCGCGATCATCGGCACCGGCATTTTTACGACGGTGGGCACCGCAGTCGCCGGCGATTTAACGCGCCCCGGCGCCGGCCCGGCGATCATTCTCTCGTTTTTTTTGACCGCCGTGGCTTGCGCTTTCTGCGGGCTTTGCTATGCCGAGTTTGCCTCGCTCGTTCCGATTGCGGGCAGCGCATATACGTATTCGTATGCAACGCTCGGCGAGTTAGTTGCGTGGATCATCGGTTGGGATTTGATTATCGAATACGCGGTGGGCAATGTTGCGGTTGCTATCAGTTGGGCCGCCTACTTTCATCAACTCTGCGAAGGCTTGGGCTTGCATATTCCCGCGTGGCTGTCGGTGGATTATAGATCGGCCGCACAGGCTGCGGCTGCGGTGACAGAGGCCGGAGGGACGATTGATCCGCTGCGCGCGCTGCCCTATGAAGCATGGCTGAATCATCCCACCATTCTCGGCATTCCGCTCATCTTCAATTTCCTCGCAGTCTTCATCGTCGGCGTGGTCACGTGGCTGCTCGTGGTGGGCGTGAAAGAATCCGCGCGCGCGAACAACATCATGGTTCTGATCAAGCTGGTGATTTTAGGTTTCTTCATTTATGCCGGTGCGCAATATGTCAAGCCGGAAAACTGGACGCCGTTCATGCCCAACGGTTTCAACGGCGTGTGGGTGGGCGCGAGTTTGATCTTTTTCGCGTATATCGGGTTTGATGCGATTTCAACTGCGGCCGAGGAGTGTAAAAATCCCGGGCGCGATATGCCGATCGGCATCATCGGATCGTTGTTGATTTGCACCGTGATTTATGTCGTGGTCGCGGCGATTCTCACCGGCATGGTGCCCTGGACGCAACTCGGCGTGGCGGACCCGCTGGCCTCGGCTTTCGCGCAAGTCGGCTCGAATGTTTCCGCGGGCATTGTCTCGCTCGGCGCGGTCGCGGCGATGAGCGCCGTGCTGCTCGTGTTTCAATATGGCCAGCCGCGCATTTTCTTCTCCATGTCGCGTGATGGTTTATTGCCGAAATATTTCGCGAAGGTGCATCCGAAATATCAAACGCCGCACGTTACGACGATTTGGACCGGTGTGGTCGTGGCCGCGATTTCAGCAGTTGCGAACATTGACGAGATCGTGGCGCTCACCAATATCGGCACGCTCTTCGCGTTCGTGCTCGTGTGTGCGGGTATCATCATCTTGCGCTACAAAGAGCCGAATCGTCCGCGCAAATTCAAAACTCCGCTCGTGCCGCTCGTACCGATACTCGGCATTCTCTCGTGCGTGTATTTGATGGCGGGCTTGCCTATAATCACGTGGATACGCTTCGGCTTGTGGCTCGTGGCCGGGCTGGTGTTTTATTTTGCGTATGGCTTTTGGAAGAGCCGGTTGAGGAGCAAAGTTTCCGGTTAATGATGATCACCTTTTTTGAATTTTAAATGTAAGACTGGGAGTAGGGTAGCTTCGAATGACGTTGACACTCAAAACGGCAATAGCCCATTTCGGAGAGGCGGCAAAGGCTAAGTTGTCAAACCTTGCCGCAATCGGAGAGCCGGAAGAACAGATTCGTTCGCCATTGGAGACGTTGCTGCTCGATATGGTCGAACTATGCGGACTGCCTCGAGCGGAGGTAACTTGCGTGGGCGAGTCGGCGATTTCTGATTTGAAGACGCGACCCGATTATGCGATCACAAAGAGCGGTTTGTTGCTCGGTTTCATTGAAGTCAAAGCGCCCGGCAAAGGCGCCGACCCGCAAAAGTACAAGAGCCCTCACGATAGACAGCAGTGGGAGAAACTTCAGTCGCTGCCAAATTTAATCTATACCGATGGGAATGAGTTCAGCCTATGGCGCGGCGAGGAGTTGGTTGCGCTCGTTCGACTCGAGGGCGATATCGAAACTTCGGGAGCGGAACTCAACGCGCCCGCAGAGTTGCTGCACTTGTTCAATGATTTTCTCTTTTGGGAACCTCAGCCGCCGCGCGACGCCAAGCAGTTGGCGATACAAAGCGCGCGGCTCTGCCGGTTGCTGCGCGATGAAGTCACTGAACAATTAGAGGCGAAGAGCAAAGCGCTCACTGCGCTCGCCAACGGTTGGCGCAAGATGCTCTTTCCCGAAGCGACCGATGCGCAATTCGCGGATGGTTATGCGCAGGCAGTCACGTTTGGGCTGCTCGTCGCGCGAGCGCGAGACATTCGCCTCAGCGACGGGATCGAGCGCGTGACAAAGCAACTCGGCGCCACCAACTCGCTCATCGGCGCGGCATTGCGCATCGTAACGCAAGAAGTCGAAAACGAAACCACGCTCAAAACCTCGCTCGCCACGCTCACGCGCGTGCTCGACGTTGTAAGCTGGGAAGCAATCAGCAAAGGAAGAACCGACGCCTGGCTCTATTTCTATGAAGACTTCCTCGAAGTTTACGACAACGAGCTGCGCAAGAAAACCGGCTCTTATTACACGCCGCCGGAAGTGGTCGAAACGATGGTGCGGCTTGTTGATGAAACGCTTCGCAGCCCGGATCGTTTTGATCTGTTACGCGGCTTGGCTTCAAACGAGGTGACGGTCGCCGATCCCGCAGTCGGGACCGGCACATTCATGCTCGGAACGCTTCGCCGCATCGCGGAAACAATAGCGGAGATTGACGCGAAAGGCGCGGTGCCTGCGGCCATCAACGACGCGCTCGCGCGTTTGATTGCATTTGAAATGCAGCTCGGCCCGTTCGCGG
>CAYNDW010000486.1:0-5419 GCA_964395375.1 uncultured Cytophagia bacterium | reverse complement strand
TGAGGGATCAGTTGCGTCGGCAGTCGTTGCAGGCCTTGAATGTGCGGTGGCAAATCAAACGGCGTAATGGGCTGATCGCCGGCCATGAGCAAGGAACGTTCGATCACATTTTCTAATTCGCGCACGTTGCCGGGCCAAAGATACTGCTGCAACTTCTCGAGCGCCGCGGCGGTGAGCGCTTCCGGCCCTTTGCCCGCCCGTTTGAGAAAATGTGCGATGATGTCCGGCAAATCTTCCAACCGCCGCCGCAGCGAGGGTAGCGTGATGGGGAAGACATTAATACGATAATAAAAATCCTCGCGCACTTTGCCGTCTTTGAGGCCGGCTTCGAGGTCGCGATTCGTTGCCGCGATCGTGCGCGCGCGCACCGCAATCGGCTCCGCGCCGCCGAGGTGAAGCACTTGCCGCTGCTGCAACGCGCGGAGCAGTTTCACTTGAATCGTGGGCGCGATCTCGCCGATTTCATCGAGGAAAATCGTGCCCTCGCCCGCAATTTCAAACAAGCCCTGCTTGCGTTTGTCCGCTCCGGTGAAGGCGCCTTTTTCATAGCCGAACAATTCGCTCTCCAGCAAATTCTCCGGCAACGCGGCGCAATTGATCGCAACGAACGGCTTGTCCGCGCGCGGGCTGAGATAATGAATCGCTTGCGCCACCAGCTCTTTGCCCGTGCCGCTCTCGCCGCGAATGAGCACGGTCGCCTCGCTCGGCGCAACTTTGTGAACGAGCTTATAGACTTCTTGCATCGCGCCGCTTTGCCCGATCATATTCTCCACAGAGTAGCGTTGCTTCAACTCTTGGCGCAGAGATCTGTTCTCTTGCACGAGCGTGTCTTTTTCCACCACTAAACTTTTCTTATCCACCAAATGCCGAATCTTCACTTTCAACTCATCCAACTCGAACGGCTTAATGATGTAATCATAAGCGCCGCGCTTCATCGCCTCCACCGCGGTCTGCGCTGTCGCGAATGCCGTCATCAAAATCACTTCGCACGCCGGATGATGCTGTTTGGCAAACTCGAGCACCTGCAATCCGTCCGGCCCCTCCATTTTGAGATCGGTGAGCACAAGATCATAAGCATGTGTGCTCAACGCGTTCAATGCCGCAACGCCGCTGCTCGCCGTAGCCACGGCATAGCCTTCCGGCTCCAACGCCGCTTTGATCACCACACACTGCCGCGGTTCATCGTCTACAATTAGGATGCGATAGTCGTTCATGGTTGGTTGCTCGTTGCTGGTTGCTCGTTGCTGGTTGTTCATTGCTGGTTGTTCGTTACAAAATCGCCCTCCACGCAGCTTTCATTGAAGCTCCTCCTCAAAAATGTCATTCTGGAAGAACCTTCCCTCGCGCTGGGAGAAGATCTCAGTGCTAGGGAAGTTCCTTACAGGATGACAATCTAAAGTGGGTTGCTTCAAATCAACACGGAAGCATTGAAAATCACCCACCACTCTCGCCCTTCGCTCTTCGCCCTTCGCTCTTCGCCCTTCACTCACCACGGCAGCCAGATGTGAATCGTCGTTCCTTCGCCCGCGTTGGATTCCGCGCTGATGCGACCGCTGTGCTTTTCAATAAGCTGCTTGCACACGGGCAAGCCCAAGCCGGAGCCTCGGCTTTTGGTGGTGAAGAACGGCTCGAAAATTTTTTCAGACGAATCCGGCAGGCCGGGGCCATGGTCGCGAATACTGAGATGAATGCCGTCCTTGCCTTTGTGCAACGCTGCGATGCGCACTTCGACTTTGCCGGAGCCGTTCATGGCTTGACTCGCGTTGAGAAAGAGGTTCATCAACACTTGCTTGAGCGCATCGTCGTCATACTCGGCAATAATTTCTTCGCGCGTGCAGTCGAGGCACCATTCCACGCCGCGGCTTTGATCCTCATTGCGCATCATGTTCATCGCGCGCGTCACGGTTCTGATCATATCGCCGGGTTTGCGCTCCAGCTCGCGGTCACGCGCGAAGCCTAAAAAATCGTTCATCAAGCGATTGAGCCGCCGCACCTCGTCGGGAATGAATTCGAACATCTCGTCGGGCTGCTGCTTGTTGTTGTACTTTTGGCGCAGCACCTCCGCGGTGTTCTTGATGATGCTCAACGGATTGCGAACCTCATGGGCGACCGTGGCCGACATCTGCCCCATCAAAGCCAAACGCTCGGCGCGGCGCAAATTTTCCTGCGTGCGCAGAAAAAGCCCGAGCACCGAAACGAGAAAAAACGCGAAGAGCACGAGCACGAGGAAACTCACCACGCCGCCGAGCACGAGGCCCTTGCGAAAATTAAGCAGAAGATTGAAAAAGTCCGCGTTGGCCTCAACCACAAAGAGACAGAGCACCTCCTTCGGTCCGCCCACCGGGGCATACGCGGTTTTAAAGCGCGCATCGCCGATCACGCGCAACGCCGAGGCCGTGACTTCGCCTTTCCAAGCCGCGGCGAGCGCCACGCTGTCTTCGCGAAGATACACAACTTCGCGCTCCAGCGGAAGCAATTCTTCATTACTGCTCGCCAACACGCGGAGGCTGCGATCGATCAAAAAAATCTGCTGCACCTCCATCTCTTTGCACAAAGGGGCAAGCGTAGGCGCAAGCAACAAGCCTGCGGAGAATTTTTGCCCGCGCTCGAGATAGTTGACGAACTCGCCGCTCTTCACCAACTGTGCGCCCATGCGCGCCACGCCTTGCAAGCGCGTTTCCAGCTCGGCCTCGAGCGACGCCTCGATACGATTGATGAAGAACCAACTGCCGAAATTGAACACGGCCAGCACGAGAATGATCATCACGCTGACGAGGATGACGAGCGCGCGGGAGGATTTTAGGAGGGAGAGAGGCATTCGGCTGCGCTCATTCTGAAGGAACACTCGGTTTCGTGAAAAATAAAGCCTCTATTTCTTCTATGAGAAAGGGCAAATTCGGCTGATGGAATGAAAGTCCGGCCGCGGGAATGCGATGATGCTTGATATCAGATGGTATATGCTTGTGGTGAGGATGGGTTATTTGCAGCGTCGGATCATTGGGATGGGGTTGGGAATCATACCAATATTGAACAGCACTTGCGACCTTGATCTCGTAACCATAGTCCCAAATAAAGCCGCTTTCCGGCGAGCTAAAGTTCAGGCGCTCATAAACCGAGAGTTTGAGATCATTCGCAAAGGCCACTTCGCCGACTAAAATTGCCGCCAACTTCTCACGGCGCTTCAAGACCAGCGTGCTATAGAGGACGAAGGTCGAAAGATCATGAATCTGATAAACGAATTCTTCGTAAGCTTCAATGGACCAAGGCATGATTTCGAAGACGTGATAATTGATCTGTCATGCTAAAGTCTTTGATGCGATTTTCGTATTCTCGCAGGCAATTCAAAAGGGTCTTATAAGCACCGGCCCAATCGACAAAATCAAAATTAAGCCCGTCATCATCAAGAAGCCCCTGCGAGTATAATTTGAAAAACTGCGCGGAGAGCATATTGTACTTTTTCTCATGTTGGGCGCAATCTTCCTGGGCGGCGTGCAAAGTTGCAATGATATCTTCCAAACTGTGCGGGGTCATTGTTATTATACCTGTGAAATGAAACCTGCCTGAGAATTTTGTCATAATATGAAAAAAGCCATTTCAAAGACAACAAAATATTCTAATCAAATCCGCTTACTCATCGCGCGTTGATACACCTCGAGATAAAGCTGCGCCGAATGCTTCCACGAAAAATCCTCGGCCATGCCGCGCCGCATCATTTCCCGCCAAACCTCTTTTTGCTCCCACAAAGCCAGCGCGCGCTGAATCGAAGTCCACAATGCGTACGGCGTGAAATCATAAAACGAAAAGCCGTTGCCTTCTTCCTCGTGCTCATAATAATCATGCACCGTGTCGGCCAAACCTCCGGTGCGGCGCACAATCGGCACCGTCCCATAGTTCAAGCAATACATTTGATTCAACCCGCACGGCTCGTAGCGCGAAGGCATCACGAACATATCGCAGCCCGCGGTGATTAAATGCGCCAACTCGTTATTGAAACCGACATACGCATAACACTTCTCCGGATACGTGCTCGCGGCCCAGCGGAAAAAATTTTCATACTTCTCCGCGCCGCTGCCGAGCACCACGAGCTGCACCGGCAACTCCATCAATTGCGGCAGCACCGAGGCCACCAACTCCATCCCCTTTTGCTCCGCCAAACGGGTGATGATGCCGATCACGGGCACGCCCTCCTGAAAAGGCAAATGCGCGTATTCCAGCAGCGCCTGCTTGTTCAAAACTTTGCCGGAGAGATCCTCAATCGAATAATGCGCCGGCAAATGTTGATCGGTGCGCGGGCTCCAATCTTCCGGGTCGATGCCGTTGAGTATGCCGACGAGATCGTGATTGCGATAACGCAGCACGCCCTCCAAATCCGCGCCGTACTCCGCGGTTTGAATTTCGCGCGCATACGTTGGACTCACTGTCGTAATCATCTCCGCATACATCACGCCCGCTTTCAGAAACGAGAAGCCGCCATAAAATTCGTACGCGCCCCCGAGATGAAACTTGTCATACTTCAAACCCGCGCGCCCGACCGAAGCCCGCGCGAAGCGGCCTTGATAACCGACATTGTGAATCGACAACACCGCAGCCGTGCGCGCGAAAAGTTGATCCCAATTATACTTCTCGCGCAGAAATACCGGCAGCAGTGCCGTTTGCCAATCGTTGCAATGCAACACCTCCGGCGACCAACTGAAGCGCTGCAAAATGTGAATCACCATCTCTTGCAAGAGAATGAAGCGCTCGTCTTCATCGGCATGCTCCGTATAAACCTGCTCGCGATGATAATAATGCGGGCAGTCGATGAAATAATGCTCCACGCCCGCGCCATTGCGGCCATACCAAACATTCACCGTCACCGTGCGCTCGCCCACGAGCCTCTGCGTGTTGTGAAACTCGTGCGCGAAAGTCAAATCATGTTCCAACACGCGAATCGATTGATACAAAGGCAGAAACACCTTGACCTCGTGGCCGAGCAGCGCCAGCGCTTTGGGCAGCGCGCCGCACACATCGGCCAAGCCGCCGGTCTTCACAAACGGCACGCACTCACTCGTCGCAAAAGCAATTCGCATTCAACCTTCCTCTCTCTAAAGCGTGGAGTGTCTTTCTTCCGCTTGACGGTATGCGAAACACGACAACTGTTCCAAATGCAAAGCGAAGAGTCGCAGCCTCTTCGCATCGTAAATCGCCATGCAGTTTTTTTTGTTGGGCCTGTGCTTCAGCAAAGTGTCTTCTTCGTTTGTTCCTCTGACCGACTTTCTCCGAGCGCAGTGACTCAAAGCCTAGCTAGGCCTCGCGTCACCTAAGTGATATTTGCAAGCGCCCGTTCGTAGTAGTCCTTCCGGCGCAAACCTCTCAGCACCTCCGGCGCCTAATGAGTTTTGACTTTCTAAATCGGTAACCTCCTCCACGAGTTGTCATT
>CAYNDW010000485.1:0-5424 GCA_964395375.1 uncultured Cytophagia bacterium | reverse complement strand
CCCCAGAACAAATTGTTCAGCGGCCGCAACGGATCGACTTCCAGGTTGGCAAGCGGATCACGTCCGTTGGTGTTGGCGCGAATGTTTTGGAAACGCATCGCCACGGAATTCATGCTTTGCACCAACATGCCTTCCTCGTGCCAATACGACCAAATCAATTCGAGCAAACAAGGATTGGTGAGCTTCTCGCGAATGATGCCGAAGCAGTCTTGCGGCAGAGAAGCCGGCAGGCCGCTGTCATTAAAGATCGCCTGTTTAATGGGCGAGTCTTTGAGCTTCTCGCGAATGAGCGCGAGGTAAGGCAACGTCGCGTTCTCATCGCCGTTCACGTCTTTGAGATATTCGTTCCAGAACGTCTGAAGATCGTTCGTATTGAGGTTGACGCCGACGCGGCTGCTCACATCCTTAAGATCGAAGTTGAAGTTAAAGTTCTGCAGATCGACGCCGCAATTCACCATCACGAAAGCTTCGGTTGCGGCTTTGAGCAAGCGATAGGCTTCGACGTCGTTGTACGGCAAAAAGCGGTTGCCTTTCAACGCCTTGAAGGTGTTTCTGCCGTCTGTAATCGATCCGTTTTCGCCATCGCGCAGAGGTTTGCCGCAGAGCACGATGTCCATGAAGCGGTTGTAGTTTTCAAACGAAAGGGCATCCGTGCTCTTTTTGATCACGACCCAGAGCGGGAGATCATTGGTCAGCGGCACGGCCGTGCGTTGTAGTGAGACGGGAATCACGTCACCCTTCAAAAACGGTCGCGGCGCGATATCCAAAGGGAAACTCACCTCTCCTCGGCCAAAAAAAATAAATCCCGAGGGCGGTGAGGGCGAAAGATGGCTGCGAACTCCTGCGCTGCCGCTCGGCTTCACTTCAAAGATATCTGCTACAACCGTATAGCGCCCAGGAGGCATGTTCGTGGTCACCAAGCTCGGCGTGCGGGAATTCTCATTGACAAAGAAACCGCCGCTTCTCGGCTCGGTGCGCCAGCGATATTGAAAATTTTCAGTGTTTTTCCAATCGTCGTGTTCAACGCAAAAATTGACCATGGTCCCAACCTGAATTGACGTGGGTTGATCAATCTCGCAGATCTTCGCGTTTAAATTACGCACGACCTGGAGCGAGATCCCGCATTCGCCTCGAATCGTTGGATCGGCACTGTGCGTAACGGTGACTCCGATCGTGTACACCCCAGCCGCGGGAACGGTCCAAACCGGGGCCGGCAAGCTGGAATTTACGGTGGAAGTATCTTTGTAGGCGCCGCCCGAAACCGTCCATTGATACCGATAAAGGCTTTCGTGATAAGGCGTCGGAATAAGACGCACATCTTCGCCCGGAAGAAACGGCGGCTCACGCTCGGTACGAACCGCAATAGCTATCGTTTGCGATCCTGAATGTCCGTGCGTTGGAGCACTAGCTGTTGGATCGTGAGTTTGATACTGCTCTGTATTTGGCATAGCAGCCTCCTTGTGAAAATTTAAAGCTTGGTTATGAGGATCGATAATGAACTTGTTTAAATTTTGGCGCTTCAAGTCTAGTCGCACAAAATTCCGAAGTGTTGAGCGCATTCCGCAGCGCCCAATGCGTGAGCAATTGCGCGAGCAGGTCGCTCTCCTTGCGCGGGTCGATTTGATTCTCGGCGCGCGCTTGGCCGATGGCGGCGAAGGCCAAAGCCGGCGGCGTTTCACGCAATCGTTGCGGATACTTTATCATGGTGTGATACAGGCGCAGCAACTGCCGCGGTTCGCGCTGCTCTTCCACTATTGCTTCGCGCAAAGAAACGCCCTGCAATGATTCCGGGCGATGCTCGGCAAGCAACCCCGCGAACTTTGGCACTTCGTGCTCCAGCATGAGCAGCAGTTCGCGTTGCGCGTCTTGCAGCTCGTGTGTGGGATAAAGCTGCTCCCACAATTTTGCCAAAGCCCGCCATTGCGGATGCGGATACAGCGCTTCGCCCATGGCGCAACTGAGCTTCACGCGAAACCACGGCATGGGATGCGGATCCTCCGCGCTCACGCGAAACATGAACGGCGCGGGCAAACTCACCACGGCCATCAAGCCGAACGTGGCGGAAATTCCGACTTTGGCGACCGACCAAAAGTCCGCGACGATTTCCGAGAGCCATCGTTGAAACAATTCCCACGCTTGCTGCGCTTCGGACTCGGCCTCGCTGCGCGCTTGTGATGCGGGCCGCAACGAGCTGAACAAATCCAACAACGCCGCGGCTTGATGACCGACCTCATGCACGAGCGAGGAAGCGATACCGCTGCCCACCATGCGCTCGCGCGGCACGCGAATGATCGCCACGGGATTTTTTTTCCCGCCGGGCAAACGCGTGCGCACCCGACGAATCGCCGCGCCAATGCCGCGATCGAGATAGCAGATCACGGGTGGCGTTTCGTAATAATCTCCGGGCAAGCGCAGCGCATCGGCCGCGAGCGCATCGAGACCGGCCATCCACACGCCGTGCTCGTGCTCCGCGCGCTGCGTCAGCGCGTCCGAAAAAATGTCGAACTCCGAGAGCACCAGGTTGAAGCGCATGCGTAAGAACGTAAACCGGCGCTGCATCTCTTCGGGCGTCGCGCTTCGGCCTTCGGCGCTGCGCAACCATTCGAGATATTCGAGCACGCGCTCGCGCAATTCCCGGCGCGCCGTTAGCATGTGCTGCTCAATCGCGGTTTGCGCCGCGAGTGAAACTGCGGCGGCAACGACCATGGGCACGTGCAAGGCGAACGGCTTGAGCCGCTCCAAACGCGTGAGCAAGGCCGCGGCTTCTTGCGCCAATGTCGAGGTGGCTGCGAATGCGGTGGTCATGGCAAACTCACGCGCCGTAGATGATGATCTTGCGTCCGCGACGCACCCAACGGCCGCTGCGACTTCCGCTGGCGCTGCCGCCCGTTGCGCCCGCGCCGTATTTTTGACGGAGCAAACCTGGAGCATGGCGTTGCGCCGCAGCCGTCATGGCTTGATTGGCCGCGATCTGCGGATTTTGCGTGGCCGGCATGCGAGCGGCATTGCCAGCGGCTTCCGCGCTCAAACGCACGAGACGGCGCGCGACTTCGAACTCTTGATCCTCATAGCTCATGCCTTCGAACTCGGCTTCAAACAAGTTGCTGGCGAACGAGCCGAGCTTGCCGCCAATCGCGCCGCCGATCGGACCGCCGACAACGCTGCCCAGCGCTTTGCCCGCAATCGGCAACGCTTTCTTCGCGATGCCTTTCAAGCCGCCGATGATTTTCCTTCCAATCGACGATTTGGCCGCGCGGCCAACCGCGCCGGCAACCTTCCGAAAAACCTTTCCGAAGAACTGATCGAGTTCTTCTTCGGAGGCAACTTCGAGCAACTCGGCCGCCAACTCCATTTCGTCGGCTTCGCTGAGAATCTCGCCTTCGTAGTATTCACCGGCAAATTCCATCTCGCCGTCGGATTCATAATACTCCTGATCCGCTTCAAACTCCGCGGTGGTGCGATCCAAGTCATGCATGGCTGACTCCTTTGGGGTTGAGGTTGAAATTAATGCGCGCGAAAAATTTCGCGGCCGCTAGTTGGGCGCAGCGAATATTCCCGCTCACATGAAATTTTTGCTGCCCGTGAATATGACAAGCATCGTGCCGCGCGCATTGAATGCAGCGGGTGCAATCGCCTCCTGCGGGAAGTGAAGAATGCACAAGGCTTTTGGAGAGCAGGTTGAGGTGGAGAATGTGGAGGGTTTAAAAAACCCGCTCATAAAATTTATGATGAAGAAGATCGCGGAAGCAAGCGCAAGCCGTGAGCGGAGCAAGAGGTTATGTGCGGTCGTAATTTTTACGGCGGCGATCATAGATTTTATGAGGCGGGCAAAACAAAGTCCCGCTAGCGGTAACTGCGCTTCCCTGAATTTGCCATTCAGCAGGAATCTTTTTCAGTTCTGGGCAGCAACGCCAGGGCTTAAAAAGATTCCTGCTGAACGACATGCTCTGGAGAGAGAGTTCCCAGCGCATTACCGAACTTGATCGTCTGCTTTTATCAAGCTTACAACCCATGCTTGCGCAACAAGTGGCTCAGGTTTTTGGGATCGACGCCCAACATTTGCGCGGCGCATTTTTTCACGCCGTGGCTGCGGGCCAGCGCCTCTTGCAATGCCTGCTTTTCACATCGCAACAAGCGCTCGCGCAGCGTTAGGGGTTCAGAGGAAGAGGGTGAGATCGCCAATGGGGTGGAAGGAAGCAACAAGCTGGCGGGTTGAATAGCGGAAGAGGCTTCAACGATCAATGCGCGTTGCAACGTGTTTTCGAGTTCGCGCACGTTGCCCGGCCAGTGGTATTGTAAGATGATCTGCAAAGCTTCAGACGTGATTGCGTGAATGGGAGGGGCGTTGAGATGGGCGTGCTTCAAAAGAAAATGTTCACATAGCAAAGGAATGTCCTCACGGCGCTCGCGCAACGGCGGCGTGCGCAAGGGAAAAACATTCAACCGATAAAACAAATCTTCCCGAAACGCTCCGGTGCGCACGGCACAAGCGAGGTCGTGATTATCCGCGGCCAGGATACGCACGTCTGCGCGCTGCATGCAAGATGCGCCCACGGGCTGAAATTCTTTTTCCTGCAAGACGCGCAACAGTTTCGCCTGCGCCGCACGGCCGAGCGAGCCGATTTCATCCAAAAGCAGCGTGCCGCTCTCGGCTTCCGCGAAGCGGCCCTTGCGATCTTTGATCGCGCCGGTGAAAGCGCCGCGCACGTGGCCGAATAACTCGCTTTCTAAAAGAGCCTCCGGCAGCGCCGCGCAATTGACCTTGATAAACGAGCGCGCGCGGCGCGGGCTGTGCGCATGAATCGCCTGCGCCACCAACTCTTTGCCGGTGCCGCTTTCGCCTTGAATCAATACTGTCGAGTCGGTGGGAGCAACCTGGCCAATGCTGCGACAAAGTTCACGAAGAGGTTCGCTGCTTCCAACCAGTTGGGGAAAGGAATGATCAGAGAGCCGCATGCACAACTGCTCGAGCTAGGCAGTTCGAAAGCGAGAAGGGGATAACTGCGCCAGACCGATGCCGTTCAAAAAAACCGCAGTTCTTCTCCGCTGCCTATAGATGCTCGGATTTCTCCAAAATTCTTATAAAAAAATGTCGCGCTGCAAAATTGTGCGGCCGGCTCTTTCGGGGGGGACAATCGCCACCGTGCTTACTTCACTCTCAAATCCTTCCGCACCTGCCACACGCCTTTCTCATCTTTCACGAATGGCCTGACCTCGGCGAAGGTGTCTTTCTTCTGCTCATCCGAAAGCTTGCCGTGATTCGGCAGCCAGCGATCGCCTTCGAATTGCAGTTCGTAAGTTTGCTTCTCGCGCCCTTTCGCCGTGATGATGTAATGCACGTGCGCGGGATTGCGGCTGTCGGGATAGGAGGCGGGCTTGATGGTGCGATACTCATACTTGCCTTCCGCGTTGGTGATCATCGTG
>CAYNDW010000484.1:0-5445 GCA_964395375.1 uncultured Cytophagia bacterium | reverse complement strand
GGGGGAGAGCTAAAGCTACCCTAAAAAGTGTCAACTTTTTTCAGGACGTGACAATGGATTGGTGGAGTGATGGCAATATAGGCACTCCATTACTTCAAGACCCTAACAATTCATTGATCCAACGATCCATGATCCAAGAATCCAACAATCCAAGAATCCAACAATCCAACAATCCAAGAATCCAACAATCCAAGAATCCAACAATCCAAGAATCCAACAATCCAACAATCCAACAATCCAACAATCCCATGAACTCTGAACCCGTCTCCGCACTTCTTGATGACAATGTATTGTACGAACGCCTGCAAGAGGCCCGCAGCGCTATACTCACCGAGTTGCATAAAATCATCGTCGGCCAAGAGGAGACCATCGAGCTGGTGATCATCGCCCTCATCACCGGCGGCCATTGCTTGATCACCGGCGTGCCCGGTCTCGCGAAAACGCTGCTCATTCGCACGCTCGCCACGATCATGGATCTCGATTTTAAACGCATTCAATTCACGCCGGACTTGATGCCTTCCGACATCACAGGCATCGACGTGATCGAGGAAGATCGCACCACGGGCAAGCGCGTGATGAAATTCATCAAAGGCCCGCTCTTCGCGAACATCATTCTCGCGGATGAAATCAACCGCACACCGCCCAAAACGCAATCGGCGCTGCTCGAAGCCATGCAAGAGCATCGCGTCACCGCGGGCGGCACGACCTATCAACTCGAAGAGCCGTTCTTCGTGCTTGCCACGCAAAACCCGATTGAGTTGGAAGGCACCTATCCCTTGCCCGAAGCGCAACTCGATCGTTTCATGTTCAACATCGTGATGGATTATTTGCCCGAAGAGCAGGAGATCGAAGTGGTCACGAGTACGACGAGCAACTTGAATCCCGCGCTCAAACAAGTCGTGACCGGCAAAGAAGTTTCCGCGTTTCAAGAGCTGGTGCGCAAGGTCTTCGTTTCGCAGGAAGTCGCGCGTTATGCCGTGCAACTCGTGCGTTCCACTCGTCCTGCAAACAATCCTGCGCCGGACTTTGTGAAAAATTGGGTGAGTTGGGGCGCGGGCTTGCGCGCGTCGCAATATCTTATTCTCGGCGGCAAAGCGCGCGCGTTGTTGCAGGGCCGCGCGAACGTGTCGATCAAAGATATTCAAACGCTCGCGTTGCCGGTGTTGCGCCATCGCGTGCTCACCAACTTCTTCGCGGAATCGCAGAAGGTGAAGCCGAGTGACATCGTACGGAAAGTGCTCGAGATCGTGCCTTTGCCGAAAGCGGGATTGTGAAAAATGCTCGTGGTTATTTGATGCGATTTTGGCTTTCAAAGTCGCTAGTCGCTCCTCAGGAAGTGTCATTCAGAAGGAATCCTTTTCGGCACTGAACAGCAACGCTAGTGCTTAAAAAGATTCCTGCTGAATGACACGATAAGTGGGGATTCGCCTCGTTGCCGATTTTGAAAGTCAAAACTCATTAGACGCAAGCTGCCTCCGCGACCGTGTCTCATCTTTCAATCAAACTAATGATGCGCATCAAAACTCTTTGCTCGTTTCTGTGCTGTGCTTTTTTTCTGCTGCATTGCGCGGAGCAAAACCGCGACGCGCTCGCGATCCAAGAGGCCGTGCGCGCCGAGCTGCAACGCTATCCGCAAGCGACGCTGCTCGACCTCTACAAATTCTTTTTTCAAGGCGCATTCGGTCCGGGGCATCTGATTCCCGATCCTCAAGCGGCGCAACAGTATTTAGAAGAAGAGTTGCGCGCGAGCGCGAGCTTCGATACCGTACGCTGGCAGGCCGTCGGGCATCAAGGAAAATTCTATCGCATCAATCTGAGCTTGGTGCATGACGGTACCATCGCGCCGGAAAAACTTTTAGAAGCTTTTATCGCAAGCGCCAACGAGGCCGCGCCGCCCTCGTTGGAAGAGTGGCGCACAGAATGGTCAGAGATTTTAGCGGTGCTCGATAAGATGGCGCTTGCTCTCGCCGATTTTGAAAATGACCGGCGCACGATTGCCGAAAGGCTCGTCGAGGGCAAAGTCATCGGCCATCATAGCGCAACGTTCGAACAATTGTATCACCCGCATTATCGTGTTGTCGATAAAAAGCGTTTTGAAGCATTGCTGCGTTGACGTACGCTGCGCCTTTCTCGCTGCACCCTTGTTCCCAAACTCCGTTTGGGAACACACTTGCTGGCGAAACTCCGTTTCGTGGCTTGAGATAATTTGAAACAGAGTTTCAAAGACACCTGCGTTCCCAAGCGGAGTTTGGGAACGAGAACTAAATCAACTTTACCCATGCAACCCACGCTTCGCTTCATCGACCCCGAAGTGCTTTCGCGCATTTCGAGCCTGGAACTGCGCGCGCGCACCGTGGTCGAAGGCTTTCTGAGCGGCCTGCATCGCAGCCCGTATCGCGGCTTCAGCATCGAGTTCGCGGAGTATCGCCAATATGCGCCGGGCGATGATCCGCGCCATATTGATTGGAAAGTGTTTGGCCGCACCGATCGCTATTACGTGAAGGAATACGAGGACGAAACCAATCTCGCGTGCAATATCGTGCTCGACCTTTCAGGCAGCATGTCCGGCGCGCACGGCAAAACGCTCGCGGCTCCGGCGGTGAGCAAGTTTGACTACGCGCGTTATCTCATGGCTTCGCTCGCTTATTTCATTTTTCAACAGCGCGACGCCGTGGGTTTAACCGCGTTTGATGATCAGATCCGGTTAGAGTTGCCCGCGAAGTTTCGCCCCGGCCATTTATATAATCTGCTCGTTGAAATCGAAAACTTGCAACCCGGTCCGAGCCGCGCAATGAACTTGGACGTGCTGCACCAAGTGGCGGAAACGATGAAGCGCAAAGGCATGGTCATTCTCATCAGCGATTTCTTTTGCGACCTCGAGCCGCTGTTCAGCGTGTTTGAGCACTTGCGTTTTCGCGGGCATGACGTGCTCGTGTTTCAAATCGTCGAAAGCCGTGAACTGGATTTCGATTTCACGCGCCTCACGCGGTTTGAAGGCATGGAAGGCGAAGGTTTGAAGCTCGGCCTGCCGCATGACATGCGCGAGCATTATTTAAAAAACCTCCACGCGCATCTCGAATCTTTGCGCTCTTCCTGCGGCCTGAATCGCATCGATTACACACTGCTCAAAACCTCGCAGCCGTTGGATTTTGCGCTGCATGCTTATCTGGCGACGCGCAGCGGGAAGAGGTAAATCAAAAAAAAGTTTATACCCCGGTTTGGCGGTAGTATTGTTGTTTACGCGATGAAAAATAAACCACGGCCAAGCCGTGGTTGAACATTATCGAACTTTGATCATGCCGGACTTTCTCACCACACCTTTTCTTTTTTTCGGCGCAGCCGCCGCGGCGATTCCGCTTGTGCTGCATTTGATGTTGCGCAATCGCGCGGAGACCGTGTACTTTGGCGCGATGCGCTTTCTCGCGGCCACGCCCAAGAAGCTTTTGCGCCGGCAAAGGCTGAAGCAAATTCTCTTGCTGCTGCTGCGCGTGTTGGCGCTCTTGCTGCTGGGGCTGATGTTTGCGCGGCCCTTGTTTGTCGGTGAAAAACTGCCCGCCATACTCGGCGAAGAGCCGCGCGCGCTCCTGCTCATTCTCGACACGTCCGCGAGCATGGCGGCGAACGATCATCTCGCCGAGGCTGTGCGCGCGGCGCGCGCGCTTTTGCAAAAAGTCAATGCCTCCGATCAAGTCTCGTTGATGACGGTTGCCGATCGCATCGAAGTGCTCGCGGAAAAAGTGAATCCGGCGCAGGCGGAAGCGGCGCTGGCAAACGTGCGCCAGCGGCAAGCATTCGGCAATCTGCGAGAGGCGTTGCAGTTCGCGGATAATATGTTGGCGCAATCTTCCTTGCGCCGGCGGCAGATTTATCTCATCTCCGATTTGCAGGCGAGCGGCTTCGCGCCGGGCAATCTCAATTTGAACAGCGGCGCGGAATGCCTTCCGCTTGCGGTCGCGCCCGCGTGGCAAAACCTGACGGTCACCAACGGCGAGCGCATTGAACGCAACGGACAAGTTTCATATGTTTGCCGTGTGCGCAGCTTTGCCACGGTCGAGCAAGAAATTTCCGTGCAGCTTGGGTTTGCGCAAAACGTGCCGGCGGCCGCTAGCAAACGCCTAACTTTGGGCGCGCAAGAGGAGGAGACCGTTTATTTTGCGGCGGCGGAAATCGCGAAAGCGCCGAATCCCATGGCCGGCGTTTACTTCGAAGTGCTCGCGCCGTTGGATGATCTGCCCGAGGATAATCGCTACTATCTCGCGCCGGAAACCGAGCGCGCACCGCGCATACTGCTCGTGAGCGCCAATCCGGAGTCGGAGTTCTATGTGCGCCAAGCTTTAGAAATACCCGGCGCGCCGTTTCGCCTCAGCGTGATTGATCCGAACGGATTGGAAGCCGCGCCGCTCGCGAGTTTTGAGGCCGTGTTCTTGGCCGGCGCGCTCGGCGTGAATCGCAGCGCCGCGGAAAATTTGTTGGGTTATGTGCGCAGCGGCGGCGGCTTGATTATTTCTTTGGGTGAGAAACCGCCGCACGAATCGTTCAACACGCTTTTGGAGGAGTTGTTGCCGGGAAAGATTCTGGCTTCGCACAATGCCGCGCGCGTCAAGCGCGGCGGCCTCACCATGACCGAAGTGGATTTTGCGCATCCGATCTTCACCATCTTTCGCGATCCTAGTCACGGTGATCCGAGCGCGGTGCAAAGCACGCGTTATTTTCTGCTCGCACCGAAACCCGACGCGTATCGCCTCGCAGGCTACGAAGACGGCAATCATGCTTTGTTGGAACGGAGTGTCGGGCAGGGCAAGGTGCTGCTTTGGTCCTCGACGTTGAACTTAGAGGGCGGCAATCTGCCGGTGCGCAGCATTTTCGTGCCGCTCATGCATCAATGGGTCAACTATGTGCGTCGCGCCGAAACCGCCCGCACCGAAACGCTTGTAGGGCAGCCGATTTTTTTGGAAGAACAATTCAACGTTGCAAGCGCGCTCGAAGTGAGCTTCCCGAACGGCTCAAGCAAAACTTTAGAGCGCCTGCCCGCGCCGGTGTTTAATGAAACCGAAAACCGCGGCTTTTATATGTTCCGGCAAGGGCGCAACGAAATCACCTATGCGGTGAATGTCGATCGCCGGGAATCCGATCCGGCGGAGATGGCAAAGGAAGACCTGCTCGCGCGCTTAAATAACGCGCGTGAATCGGAAGCTTTGCCCACAACGTTAAGCCGTGCCGCGCCTTCTTTGCAAGAACAAGAGAAGCATCAAAAGCTTTGGCGCATGGCAATGTGGCTTCTGCTCGCGTTGCTGCTAGGCGAGGGCTGGCTCGCGAATCGCACGCCGCGATGAAGCGGAGAGTTGGAGGGGTGGAGCAAGGGCTTGCTGGAGTGATGGAGCAATGGAGTAATGGAGTAATGGAGTAATGGAGTAATGGAGTAATGGAGTAATGGAGTAATGGAAT
>CAYNDW010000483.1:3931-5461 GCA_964395375.1 uncultured Cytophagia bacterium | reverse complement strand
CGAGCAGATTGAAGGCTTGTTGCTGGAATGTGTTGCAAAGAGGGGAGGCGAGATTGCGACAAAGCCCGTGGGCGCGGCTGAAATTGACATGAACAATTTTTTAGAGGAAGCCGCGAGCAAAATCGAAGACCAATTGGTGCAAACTTCTTTGCGCGAGTTGCGCGCCGAGCAAACGGCCGTGGCTCCGGCGCAGAGCGTTATTGATGATGCTCACGCCGATATGTCGGCGCCGGCGACAATGGCGGAAGGGAAGCGCGAAGCCGTCGTTGATTTACCAACCGTTCCCATAAAAAAACGCCCACTCATTCGCTTTGAAGAGGAGGAACCGGTAATGGTCTCGCGGGCGAAGCTGGAACAACAACCGAGCGGCCCGTTTCCGGTATTGGCGAACTTGATTGATGAAAAGAACCGCAAGCTCTTCATCAAAAGCATTTTTCAGCGCGACGACGAAGCCTATATGGATTTTGTGCAACGGTTGGAGGTGATACAAAGCTGGAAGGAAGCAAAAGCGTTATTTGACGGCGAGCTGAATCGGCGCAAAATCAATCCTTATACGAAAGAGGCGATTCGCTTTAGCGATGTGATCTTTGGGAGGTACTTCGCGAAACGTTAAGGCCTCACCCCTCGATCTCCACGATTAACTGAATTTCCCTTAATACTCCCATCACTTTAAAACAATCTTCAAAGTCTCCGGCGTAGGCGATAGCCTTGCCGCGGGTGTGCGCTTCGTGGGCAATGTTCTGCGCGCGCGTTTGGCTGCAGCGCAATGCTTTCTGCAGTTGCACGATCACTTCGTCGAAAGTGTGAATGTCGTCGTTATAGAGCACGACTTTCCACGGCGCGCCAAGCCGCGAGCCAATATCATCATCGACCACAACTTCTTCGTCTTCCCACGGTGCGGTCACGGCCAAGAGCGGGCGGATTGCCGACGCCGCGAGTTTTTTGTCGATATTCAAAACGATTGCCTCAATGCGTGGATAATTTTTCGATAGGCCGTGGGAAATGCAAAGCGGTCCAATTCGTCCAGCAAGGCCCAGCGCCATTTTTGGCAGCGGATAGCCCGGGGCCTACCGGCGAGATGGCGGCACAGATAAACGTGCAACGTGACGCTGAAGTGCGTGAAGCCGTGATCCAGGTGCATAAAAAATTCCTGGACCTCGACCTCAACCGCCAACTCTTCGCGCAACCCGCGTCGCAACGCGGCTTCCGGCGTTTCGTGCAAACCAATTTCTCCGCCGGGAAATTCCCACAAGCCGCCGAGCAGGGCGTTTTCTTGGCGTTGGTCGATTAAAAGTTTTGCGCCTTTCCAAATCAGACCCACGGCAAGGTGATGATGCGGACGTGGCGGTTTCGGCAAACGCACCGGTAGTTGCTCCGGTTTTTCCAGTTCATTATAGCCGCGACAATGCCTTTGTGCGGGACAGCTTTCACAATTTGGTTTCTGCGGCGCGCAAACCGTCGCACCCAACTCCATCAAGGCCTGGTTCCAATCTTTCGCCTGTCCTTTTAGAAGAAAGCCGTTTGCGGTCT
>CAYNDW010000483.1:0-3921 GCA_964395375.1 uncultured Cytophagia bacterium | reverse complement strand
TGCTGAAAAATTTTCTTGTTGGTTGCGTTCTTTGGCGGCAGCGTGATGAGAAAGATACGGCTCAACACGCGCTCGACATTGCCATCCAGCACCGCATGATCCAAGTTGAATGCGATGCTCGCCACGGCCGCGGCTGTATACGGGCCGATGCCCGTAATCGCTAGAAGCTTTTCATATTGGGCGGGCAGCTTGCTGTTATGTGCCTGCATGATTTGTTCTGCGGCGCGATGCAGATTGCGCGCGCGCGAATAATAGCCCAGCCCTTCCCAGGCTTTGAGCACATCGTCCATCGGGGCCTGCGCCAACGCCGCGATTGTCGGAAAGCGTTGGAGAAAGTTACCATAATACTCCAAAACTTTTGCGGTTTGCGTTTGTTGCAGCATCACTTCGGACACCCAGATGGCATACGGATCTGTGGTGGCACGCCAAGGTAATTGCCGGCGCACCGACAAATACCACGACATTATTTCTTGCTGGAGCAGGCGCGGCGATCGCGCCGGCAGCGCGGCGAACACGTCTGCAACGATTTTGTCGGGGGATATTTTTTTCTGCATGTGAGTGCGGCAATTTAAACGCGATAAGCGAATTTCGCAACGGGAAATTCGCTATAAAATCGTTTGAAACCCGAAATCTGATTTTGTATATTGCGCGCCAATCAAACAGCGACTCTGCGGCATCACCTTCTGTTTTTTGGATCATCCCATACTTTGCCACTCGCGCATCTCTTTCTTGCCCTGAAGTTCAGGCGAGAGCGGGATTGCTTTGCGCGGCAAGTCACTTTGCAGTGTAAGGAGTTTTTAGATGAAACAGTATTACTTTACGGAAGCCGGCTATGAAAAATTGCGCAAGGAGATTGAGGACCTAGAGCGCTTCCTTAAAAATGATATCGCCAAAGAAATCGCCACTGCACGCGAGCACGGGGATCTGCGCGAGAACGCGGAATATGAATCCGCCAAAAACAAACAAGCGAATTTCATGATGAAGCTTGGGACGTTGCAGGAACGTTTTCAAAATGCGCGCATTATTCGCAGGAGCGATCTGCCCGAGGGCATCGTTACCTTGGGCAAGGTGGTGACGCTCGTGGATAAGGCTTCGGGCGAGAAAGAGAAGTATACCATTCTCGGAGAGGGCGAAACCAATATCGACAACGGTATTATCAGCTATCAATCGCCCATCGCGCAGGGGTTGATGCGGCACCGCGTCGGCGACGTCGTGGAAGTAAAACTGCCGCGCAGCACGCGCAAGTTGGAAATTGTTGATATCGGATTTTATGAAGATTTTTAGGCGTGCTCCCGACAACAACCTCTTCCCCGTTGCAATCCCGAGGCTTATCGCGCGCTCCGGGTGGTGAAACTGGGGGCGCGCGATAAAGGTCTCGCTCGAACTTCCCCGCCCGCGGTTTATGAACGCGCGATCTCAGCGATCCACTTTCCCAAATCGGCTAAAATTTTTGCACACAGAATTTCCGTGGCAGAAGGGTTTTCAACGTTGTTTGGTTCGAGCTTTTCGTATTTAAATGCCTCCAAGGCCTCGCGTCCCGCGCAAGGCCGCACCAATACCCAGCCGGCGTCCAACTCGAATTTCACGCCATCGCTCACTTCCTGCTTTAACTCCGCTAAGCTCTCGATGAGCCGACGCATTACCTGGGCTTTTGCTTCATCATGACAAGGCAAGAGATGATACACATGCGCTTGGCTGTGCGCAGCCACTCGGCAAAAATTGTAATTTTCCTCCGTTAAATGCGGAAGCAGTTGCGCCAAAGCCATTAACGCGTCATGATACGGCATCCATTCGGAGACGGTTATGCCGCCGTTGCCGTCGAAGCCATACCACAGATCGAAGCCCTGTTCGCGCGCCAGCGCCGCCATGCTGGAATTCATTCCCGAGATTTGGGTTGCCGGAGCTTTTAGTCCCAACGCGCGTTTGGGAAAAATTTCGGGCATGAGCCATCCGGCCAATAATTGCCGCACCGGCTCTTTGTGTTGCGCGAGCAATCTTGCCAGCGCGAGATCTCCGGTTCCAAACTGCGGCAGAGGAAGCTCAGGCAGCAGCAGCCGTATTCTTTCTCCCGCGGAGCCGATCCAAAACACGAATGCGTTGCGAGGCTGCGCGTCACGCAACAAGCTTTGCTGCAAGGCGAGGCCGCGCTCGCGAAAATCGTGCTCGACTTCTAGGGGTAACGTTTTAATCTCGGCGGGCCAGTCGAGTCGCTTCAACAGCCGTTTCATCATTTTTTCCGTTGCCGCGCCGACCACGCCGAGCGTAATGGGAGAGCGAGAGCATGGCAGGGTTTGATCATTGCGCCGCGCGAGCAAGGCCGCAAGATATTCTTCGCAGCTTACCTCTTCCTCTAAAATTTTCATCTCCCCCGCAGTCGCCTCTTCAAAAGCATCGATGCGCTCCAAGGCGCACGCCTCGGCCGTGGAAAAGTTTTCGCCGTTGCCGTGCAAGAGCGCAAGTCGCATTAGGCCGGAATAATCATCCACGCTGAGGTAGATTCCGCCCGCGTAGTGATGGTTGCGCAAGCGATAGCGCGTCACGGGCAAAGTCACGTCGTTGAGCACGTGAATCTCGCTTCCCGTTGCGCTCAAGCCTTGAGCTAGAGGTGATTTCCAAAAATCCAAAGTCTCCGCGCTCGCGATGGCGAGCAGGAACGGAGCTCTGTTCGAAGTCAGTTGCGCATCGTGCGGCCGCAGGTTGAGCACGTATTGCCCAAACGCGCGGCCCACCCAACGCATGAAATCACAGGAAAAATTTTTGATGCCCGAGCCGAGCAAGCTTCCGCCGTCCACGAAGCGACGCAGATAGCCGGTGGGCAATACTTTGAGCGCGGTTATAATTTTTCCCGAAGCGATTTTTTTGTTTTGCCGCACGATTCCGTTTCTGCGCACAACGACGTCGTCGTGCAACTTCGCGCCCTGGCCGATCAAGCTTTCTTCTTCCAAAATAACGCGCTCCCCGAGGCGCACGTCGTTCATGATGATCGCCCCGTCGATTTGCGCGCCGTTTTTGATTTTCACATTGTCGCCGATCACGCTGCGAAAAATTGTTGCTCCCGCTTTAATGCGGCAGCTTCTTCCGATCACGGAATCTTGAATAACCGCATCGCTCGCAATCGAGCTGGAGGGCGCTGCGAGAAACGGCTTGCGCGCGCCGCTTTCCAGCTCGAGTTGTTCTTCCGCCGTGAGCATGATTTGAGGAAGGCGGCCGTGCAAGAAATCCAAATTCGCGCTGCGCAGATCTTCCGGAGTCCCCACATCGCGCCAGTAGCCGCTCAACGGAAAGCCGTAAATCGCCTCGCCTTTTTTAGCGAGCGGCGGAAAAACTTCTTTTTCAAAAAAAGAAGGCGCGCCGTGATTTGGAATGTGATCGATCAACTCCGGCTCGATGAGATAGATCGCCGCGTTGATCCAATCGCTATACACTTGCGGCCAGGTCGGCTTCTCAAGAAACCGTTTGATTTTGCCGTCGGGTTGGCGCAACACAATGCCGTATGGCAGCGGCGCAGGCATCGGATGCAGCGCAATGGTGACCAACGCCTTGCGCGATTCATGGAATGCAAGCAGCTCTGCAAGCGGTACTTCCGCGAGAATGTCGGCGGAGAAGATCAGGCTCGTCTCAGTAATTTTGTCGCCGATGAATTTTACGCTGCCCGCGGTGCTCAAATCTTGTTCGAGGCATTCATAATCAAACACCGCATCGAAGGCCTTGCCATCGCCGAGCGTTTGCATGAACAGCTCGGGCTTATAATGCAGTAGAAAAATAAACTCGCGAATGTTTTGCCGGCGCAAGGCGAGAACGATGCGCGAAACGAGAGGAAGATTGCCGATGGGTAAAAGCGGTTTGGGACAAGTGGAAGTGAGCGGGCGTAAACGAGTGCCCAAGCCTCCGGCCAGGATAATAGCTTTCACGGTCGTGATG
>CAYNDW010000482.1:0-5462 GCA_964395375.1 uncultured Cytophagia bacterium | reverse complement strand
ATTGGGACGTTACGAAATACACAATGTCGAGAGAAGCTCATGCTGTTGAGGTATCCCTCTTGTATCAGGTTGTCAGTAAAGAATTTGCAGAATTCTTGCGAGATGAGAATGTAGGAAATCCATACGATTGGAACGATTGGGGCGCGAAAGTCTATCAAGCCTGGCGGGCGTATGGCGGCCCGATCCCAATAGTGGACCAAGCAATTGTTGCGCAGGATGGACCTCCACAGTTGCCACCTGCTGCGGATTTTGAATTGCCTGTGCAGATTCGTCTCGCGCAAAATTATCCAAACCCCTTTAATTCGGTCTCGACGATAGAGTTTTGGATTTCAGATGCTGCACGTGCGTCACTTATTCTCTATGACATCACCGGGAGGAAAATAGAAACGCTTGTAGATGCTGAGCTTCCGGCAGGGCTGCACATCTCACGCGTGGACGGATCCCGACTCTCCAGCGGAACGTATTTTTATAGATTATCAGTTGAGATAAGAAGCCAGGTAAAAAAACTTCTCCTGCTTAGTTAGTAGTTGGATATGAATATGCTTAGAATATATTTTGCTGCTTCCAGTGTTGTGTTTCTTGTTGTGGTTACAGCCTTCGTTGCGCTCGATGTGCGTCTGGCTGGCGTTTTGAATATAAAAACCGTCGCGCACGTCGGTGATCACATTTCCGAGCAGCCGGTTGGCGCGCGAATTCCACAGATGCACGCCGCTGCCGCGTTCGCCCAGCTCGAGTTGCTTGCGGCCCACGATGCGATTCTCTGTAATCGTGTTGTGATGGGCTTGAAAAAAATAAATGCCGAACAACACATCGCGCAGAGTATTGCCTGTGATTATATTGTTACTCGATTTAATTAGAATGCCGGCATCTTCTTCCACGAGCAGCGCGCCGCAGCTTTCAATCACAAAGCCTTGGATCACACACGAGTCCGCTTTAATCACCAAACAACTGCCTTTGCCCTTGCCGTTCAATACCGGGAAGCCTTGGCCAAGCAAGACCAGCTTTTTGTCAATCACGAAATTGCCTTCATAAACGCCGGCCGGAACATAAATCGTATCGCCGGGTTGCGCCGCGTGCAATTGTGCGTTGAGATCGAACGGCGTTGTTATAACATTCGTTGTTGCAAGTGAAGCCTTCTCTTGCTTCTGCGAGCGCTCTTGTCCGTCAATGGTGCGCGCGTGCGCAAGCCCTAACAGCAGGGCAAAGATCACTGTATGCCCCACCAAAATTATTCCCAGCCGTTTAAAACGCACGTTACTCGAAAGCTTGAGCGTGCCGTAAATCGCGTGCATCGTGATTGGGATGAACGCCAGAAAAACCAGCAGCGGCGTGAAGAGCATCACGGTGAACCCGCCCACGATCAGCAATACCATGAAATGATACAACAGATTTAATTTGCCAAGCGAGAGTTTTTCATGCCAGGGCAGCGCAGATTTTTTCAAAGTCGTGGCTTTGATTTTCATATGCACATAAAATACGCTGCAGCCGAAGAAGAGAACATTGCACAGCCAAAGCAGTATAGCGGTTTGATCAATTTGCGCCGTGACCACATAGTATGCGGCCGGCGCCGTGAGCGCCAAGCCTGCCACGGCGATGAAATCGCTTGCGAGGCCTTTCGCATGACGGCGCATCCAAGCAAAATGAATGACGAACAGCAGCATCGCAGCCGCACCGATCGGGAGGAGCAGCCACAATCCTTGCCAGAACAAAGGCGCCAGCGCGAGCCCGCCGAGGGTCAAGTCTAGCATCGCCCAAATGCGCGCAGCGCGAAGCCGTTGCGGCCCTTGCGGCACGCTGTTGTAATGACGCAGCACGATTTGCAGCGGCACATAGCTTATAAAAAATGCCAGCGAGGCGAACATTAGGCTGGCGACATTCCAATGCCATGCGCCCGCCGCGCTTGCACCGATGAGCAATGGCGCCAGCAACACGGCCCAGGCGCCGTGTTCTTTGGGAATCATATGATGCGAAAGATTCATAGCGATTGCACGCAGCCTTATTTTTTCAGCCAGGCCCGGCGCGAGAACCACATTGCCGCGAGCAGAAACAGCGGCATCACGGCCATGAAATAAGAGCCGACATTCGGATAACTGTAGACTTCAAAATTCGCCAACGTCTGATGGCCGATCAAGGGTGGCGTGAAGGGCGCGACTTTGACCGCGGCTGTCGGATCTAATTCGTGGCCATACGCATAGAGCTTGTGATAAAAACTCCACAGCGAAAACAATCCGAAGTAGGAGAACAGCACAAAGACATCAACCAGCTTCGACATTTTGCCGAGCACCACCACCCGCATCGCCAGCAGCATCACGCCGCCAATGACAAAGGGAATCCATTTGAATTCCGTGAATTCTTCTTCTTTCAACTCGCGCATGCCGATATAGTGATTGAGCGCGTTGATCTCCTTCAAATCGTCGCGATTGGGCGTCTGCCCTCCGCCCAATTTGTAGGAGTAAATTTTGAGCACCAAGCCTTCCGGAAATTGATTCGAATACAGTTTCAAATTCCACAGCGGCAGAAAATAAGTCGGCAGCAAGAACAACGCGGCGAGGAGAACGAGCACGCGGCTGCGCAAATCGATCGGCGTGTCGAAGAACGAGTTGGCTTTGGCAATGTATTTTTGCATTAAAACAAATCCTTTCCTAATAGCGCTCACAACTCACAGAGCTAGTGTTCCCGCCTCAGATTAGCGAACACCATTGCTCAAGAAACTCTGTTTCGCACTTAAAGTGCTGCGCGGTTCGAAACAGAGTTTCGAGAGCAAGCGCGTTCCCAAACAGAGTTTGGGAACGCGATGATTGGCTCTTTGGCTCCTTCTCTTTTTTGGCTCTTTGCCTCACTCACTTCACCAGCAAGTAGCCCTGCATTTCTTGATGCAGCGCCGAGCAAAAGTTCGTGCAGTAAAACGGATACACGCCCGCTTTGTCGGCGGTAAATTCGATCACCTTCGTTTCGCCCGGATCGGCCACGATGTTGATGTTGTACTCATTGATGCCCAAGCCGTGCAACTCGTCCGTGGTTTGCTCGATGTTCGTGAGATAGATCGTCACTTTGTCGCCTTTGTTGACTTCGATACTCGACGGCTCGAAGCTGGAGCGCACCGCAACCATCTGCACTTCCACGTTCTTGCCGTTGCGGACAATCTTCGCATCTTTCACGTCCCAAATTGCTTTGGGATTTTTATTCTCTTCTTTCGGATAAACTTCGATCGGACGCAATTTATCCGCTTTGCAAATTTGCGCATAATGCGGCTCCGGCTCGGTGAACGAATCGTAGAGCAGCGCCATCTTTTCGCCGCCGATATCAATGAGCTGCGAAGACTCTGGTTGCGACGGGCCGACGCTCAAGTGCCGTCCGTGCGCGAGCTTATTCATCGCGACCAAATATTTTCCGTCCGGAGATTTCGTATCGCCTTCGGCGGCGGACAAATGGCCGATGTTGTACGACACCGGAATCTTGTCCAGCACTTCCCACGTGCCGAGTTTCCACTTCGCGACCGCGCTCTCGACAAACAACGAAGTGTAAGCGAAGCCTTTGTCATCAAATTGCGTGTGCAGCGGGCCGAGGCCGACATTCACTTCCGCATCTTTGATGTTGTCATAATTGAGCACCGGAATGCCGTCTTCATCGCCGGTGAAATCTTTGTTCTGAATCGCGGTGAGCATCTTTTCGATGTTGAATACCGTCGTGATGCTCTGCAGCTTGCCGCTCGCGATGATGTACTTGCCGTCGGGACTCACATCGACGCCATGCGGCGATTTCGCCGCGGGCATGAGATAAACCACGCCCGGTGCGTCTTTCGGATCGATCACTTTCACGCCGCCGATCATTTTGAACTTGCCCTCGGCAATCGCTTTCTCGGCGTTTTTCCAATTCACCGCCGCCACGTAATCACGATCTTTTTGTGTGGAAGTCACTTCGAGTTTGCCGGTGGCGCGCTCGCTGTTGTAACACGTCCAGAAGCCCCAATCCGCGCTCGGACCTTTGCCGGCGTCGCCGAGATCATAGTTGAACGGCGGCATCAATACTTCCCAACCCAGCGACATCTCGCCGCTTTGCGCATTGACTGCGATGCCCGCCACCACGCCTTTGTATTTGGTGGCGTAATCTTCGATCTTCTCAAACGTGCCTTTCGGCAGCGGAATCGAGAAGCGCGAACCCGCGAGCACGTACTCGGTGTTCTCCGTCGTGAACGAAGAGCAGTGATTGCCGGAGACATTGGGAAGCGGACCGAGAATTTGTTTGGTCTTGAAATCGCGCATGTCGATGCGCGCCATGCGGTTGTTGGCGTTGTCGGAGATGAACAGCCAGCGGCCGTCGTAATCGCCATTGGTTTCGCTCAATGACGGATGGTGCGCGTCGCCCCACGTGAAGCCGCCGAGCATTTCTTTTGACTCTTTATCGAAACCGTAGCCCGTCGCCGGATACGGCGTGTAAACCGGAATCGTGGAAATGTGCCGCATCGAGGGGATGCCATACACATACACTTGGCCGGAATGCCCGCCGGAGAGGAAGATATAATACTCGTCCAAATCGCCGGGGGCGACATACGTTTTGATCGCCGCATCTTGCACGTCCGAGCGCACGCCGCCGCGTCCGGTTTGTTTTTCACCGCCGCCGCATGCAACGAGCATGCTCATCATAACCACGAGCGCCAATAGTGCGAATACTTTTGCACGCATAATTCCTACTCCTCATTAAGTTAAATTTGTTGGAACGTTTTTATATGAACACACACATGAAACGCGCAATGCGCTTAGTCCCGATCACTGATCACTTCTTGCTCTCCCGCGCCAGTTTCTTCAACTCATACGCATAGCGCAATTTCTCAATCGCTTCTTTGCGCTCTTCGAGCGTTAATGGAATCATCGTTGCCAGCACCACTTCCATCGTGCCGGTGGGTCGCATGAGAAAATCGTCGAGCGTGCGCCCAAAGCGCGACTGCACGTCTTCCACGGCCAGCGCGAGATCAGGCCCGATCTGCGCTGCCGCGTCGATTTCGAGCGTCGATACCGAATGGCAGACGAAACAATTTTTCTTCACGAAAAATGCGCCCGGCCCTTCGCTCATGCGTTTCTCCTTCTCCATCTCCGCCGGTGTGGGAATGTCGCGCACGTTGTGATTCGGCATGTATTCAATGGGCAGATTCGTTTTCTGCCAGCTCATCACCAGCATCGACAGCGCCTGCGCATCCATGCTGGAGAAATTGAAATTCGGCATCACGGTTTCCGTCACCGCCTCTTTCGGATTTTTGAAATGCGCGGAGTGCCACGTGAACGCGGAATGAAAACCTTTGATGCGCTCGTAGTTGAATTGCTCTGCGGACTTTTCGCCTTCGCGCGTCAAGTCCGGCCCGACCGTGCCGCCGCGCCCCTTGATCAAGTGACACGCACGGCAACCTTTGCTGTTAAACAATTCCATGGCGCGATAGATGTAGCTCATGCCTTTCGACTCTTTATCAA
>CAYNDW010000481.1:0-5464 GCA_964395375.1 uncultured Cytophagia bacterium | reverse complement strand
ACGAGAAATTCATGCAGCACGAACAAGAGCATCGCGGCAACGAGCAACGCGGGCGGCATGATTTCTAAACTAAAACCTTTTGCCAGCACGCCAACCAAACTCGGCCATAGTGATAGCCCTAACATCGCGCATGTCATTTGATATCCCACCGCATGAGCCGTGTGTGTTGCTCCGACGCGCTGCGGCGTGGTTGAAACGAACGATGGAAAAATTGGCGCGCAACAAAAGCCGATGAGCGCAAGTCCAAGGAAACTCCACGCGTTTGCAAGATCGAGCCACATGAGCACGGCGCCCAACGCGATGCCGATGATGCTGCCACGCAGCAAACGCGGCAACGGCACATGATTAACCACGAAGCCGGAAAGTAGGCGCCCCGCGGTTAAAGTGCCCCAATACACGCTCGTCCACGTGCCCGCAACGAGCACGGAAACCCCGCGGCTTTGTGTGAACAAGCTAAAAGCCCACGCTCCCGCAACGGATTCGATGGCAGCATAAAAGAAGAAAGCGGCAACGCCCAGCCACATTGCAGGCAAACGGAAGACACTTCGCGTGCTCGGCGTGGAAACGGAGCGCGCATCATCGTGCTGCGTTTGTGTGTTGGCCGATTTATCACCGGTCCAAAGTTTGTTCGTTGCGCCGAAGCATAGCGCGAGCATAAGCTGCGCACTTCCGATAATCGTATAGCCCCATTGCCACGGTTGCTGCGCATTGAGCGCGCGCGTCATAATCATCGGGCCGAGCGTCGCGCCAACGCCGTAAGACGCATGCAGCCAATTGACGGCGCGCGCGCTAAAATGTGTGGCCGCATACGTGTTCAAACCCGTGTCGATTGCGCCTGCGCCGAGACCGGCCAATGCGGAGAGCGAAATCAGGAGCCACCATTCCGAGGTCAACGCATAGCCGATGAAGCTGATCGCGGTTACGGCGCAACTCAGCGCGAGCAGCACCCCAACGTTCATGCGCGCGAGGAGGCGTCCGCAATTAAAACTGGCGAGCAAATAGCCCAGCGTTGCCATGACCAACAGCGGGCCGAGAGCATCGATCGGCAAATTGAAGAAACGACGAACCGCAGGCCACGCGACGCCGAGCACGCCGTCGGGCAGGCCGAGACTGATGAAGCTGAGATAAGCAAGAGCGAGCAGAAGTGGTCGGGATTTGTGTTCGCGCATTTTTAATGAACGGCAGCTTGCGTTATTCCGTGCGATTGTTATATTGGGGTTGTGTTTAGACTTTTCAAAATGTATGGAGAACGTCGATGCAAACGGAAACGGTTCGCAGCGAAGCGATGCAATTGCTCAATAAGCTTCCGCCCCTCAAGCTCAACGAGGCGTTGAATTACTTGAAACTGTTGCATCAAGTTCCGGAAGAAAAGCTGGATGCAACGCAAGAGTATCTTGAAACTCTCGGCTGGATGCTGCTCGCGCTTGAGGCCGCGGAACAAGATTGGGAGTGACTATGCTCTGCTTCGCTCAACCCTTCTTACTATTCTTGCTTCACGAATTACTCGCAAAATTGGCGCTTTGACCGATCGCGATTTGCAAGAAGCTGCTCTTCGGCTTAAACTCGCCTTGGAGATTTAACGCTCACCAATCAACGTTTGATATCTCGCTTGCTCGATTGAATCGACGCGTGCGGCTGCAAAATTTCCCCGTGCCTTGTTTGCCTGCGCACGAGCCGCATACGCGCGCGCCACGCCCGGCCAATTCTTCAACGGCAAAAGCAAATGCAGCGCGCTGTCAGCGAATGCGGACCTCTCGCCAAAACTTGCGGAGGTGTAACCGGCCTCCGCTAAATCCGCCTGCAGAATCCAATACCAGCCGAGGCCCTGTTTGGAATCGGCACTGGTGTCTTGCGCAAACAAGCGGCGCGCTTCTTCCATCATGGCAAGGCCGCTTGCAGTTTCGCCGGTGGCGATCAGCGTTACGCCATTCGATATGAGTGTGCGCGCTAACGTGATTGTATCGCCCGCAGCGCGTGCGGCGAGCAACTCCCTTTGGCCGACGGTTCGCGCTTCGTCTTTTTGATCCAATTGCCGCAGCATATTGCCGAGGCGCAGTAAACATTGCGCATGCACGCTTTGCTGCTTGCGATAATGCGGATGCACCGTCTCGAGTTCAAGCTGGGTCAAGACCCTATCCACCGCGCGATAGGCCGCGAGCGCTTCGGGCAAACGTTCGGCTTGTTCGAACTTCACGAGCGCGGAGTCGATTTGCGCGGCGCTGCGATTGATGATCGCCAGGGCTTCTTCGTCTTGCGGCCGGGCGCAATCGAACATGAGTGCCGCAACAATCAATAAACCGGATAGTTTTGTTTTCATCATACGCGACGGCACTTTCTTTTTAGGTTTTTTCATCGCGCTTTCACAAACATCAAATAGCCGAACGCCACGGCGAGCGCGACGCTCACAGCGCCGTAACACCACAGCCAGAGCGGAGGCGCGGGCGCTAGCAAAGGTCGAATCGTGAGCAGCGCGCTGATGAACGCGAAAGTAAAATTGCCGTTCATTACCGCGCGGCCGTAAATGCCGCCGAGTATTGAGCCGCGCGCCATCCAGTTCATAGCCGCGAACCCGAGCAGCGCCGCGCCGAGGAATTGCGCGACGAGCGCGACAGGAAGAGCCGCGGAACTTTCTTGCAGCGCCAGCAATTCTTGCGGCATGAACAGAAGCGCGAGGCCGGATAAGCCATAAACCAAAACGCTGAAAGAGACGAGGCGTTTCGCGAGCATAAGGACTCCAATGAAGTGTTGTTTGCACTTGAAGGTCGCAGCACGAATTCAGGTTGAGCGAGCACACCTGCCAATATAAGAAAAATGGCGCGGATTCAAAGCGCGTGCGAGCAATCTTTGATGGTCGTCAAAACCGCTTGCTCATGGGATGGCGCGCATCGCAGCATGAAGCCGCTTAGGAGCGCCGTTTTTATAACTTACCCATTTGACCCGTCCTGCCCGAGCGCCTTAATCGGGCATCCAAGCATATAAAAATAGATTCCCGCTTAAAGCCTGCGGGAATGACGAACAAGGAAAATGGGAAAGTTATTTAATCGGCGATTCTTATCACGAAATTCACGGCTCTTTTCGCTATCAAAGAATGCTCCTGTGCCTTGTCTATTTTCGGTGCTCGTATCTTTTTAATTGAACAATGTTGCCGCCCGCACTTGTGGAATCACCAAAACCGCATCATAACCCCAGAGCAATTCTTTCGTGCTTGCGGCTAGAGAACCCAGCTTTTGCGCGTGCAGCAAGGGGCGCAGCGGACGCAGGTCGAACACCGTCCAGAGTTTTTGGTCGGCGGCCGCCAGGAAAGGTTTGATATCGGCAAAATCATAAGTGGCAACGGCATCGATCTTTTTGTTTTTGTCCGCTTCGTTGCCCACAAAAGGCAGATAAGCGTTTTGCGTGCCGGCCGCGCCGAGGACGAATAAATGAAACGAATGACTGTTGTTGGCCTGCGCCAACTCCGCGGCGAGATTGCCAATATCGTAAACATTGGTGTAACTGCGGCCCTTTTTGATGTGATAGACGCCAAATTTAAACAGAACTTTTGGCAAGCTCCCTTCTTGTTCAAGCGCTTGCTGGTAATAGTTCATGAAATGTTTTTTCATCAGGCCGGCGCGTTGGGCATTGGATTCATAGCCGGCGCCGGCAAAGTTCTTTGCGTAAATTTCCCAACTGGTTCTTAATTCAAGCAAAATTTCTTGCGCTTCCAACGGCGCCTGCGGGCCGAAAGCGTTTTCTAATTTTTCAAAATCAGCTTTCTGCGCCGAAGCCAAAAAAACCAATCCGGGGTTTTTGCCTGCAACCATGCGGATAAATTCTGTTTGAGTTTTTTCGTAAAACTCATGCGTGACTTTTCGCGCATTGTCATTGGGGGCCAATGCCAATAACTTTTTGAAATGCACTTTTGCCGACAAAATAAATTCTTGATCCAATCCCCACAACGGCTGGAGGCCTGGCTTCGCGCCTTTCAACGCGGCCACCAGGAGCGCCGCCTCCTCTTGCCAATTAAAAAACGGCACGGCGAACGGATTTTTTTTATGAAAGGCGCTGAAAGCTTGTTGGGCATTCGGTTCGGCGGCCAGCCGCTTCAACAATTGCGCGGTCAGTGGCCCGGTTTCGATTGCAAAGTGATGATAGCCCATCGTGTTGATCTGTTGGAAAAGCGCCGAGGTAAATTCTGGCACTTCCGCGATGCCGTGATCCTCGCCAATCAAAAAGAACTGCGCCGCCTTCGCCTCGCGCAACAAGAAGTCCGCGCCGCTGCCTTTGAGCGCATCATCTTCGAGCGCCAGCGTATATTTATGTTCGGACAATTGTTGTATTGGCAAGCTGTCGTAGTCATTTGTTTGCGAATGCGCCTTGGTGTTTCCAATGAGCAATGCGGCCGGCAATACCGTGGCCAGCAGATAAATCTTCTTGAAGTGCGGTGCGCAGGCTTTTTTCATTTATTTCCTCGGCAATGATTTTTTGAGCTTCTTGCAGAATGAGAATGCCATTTTATTGTGCCTCATTGTGAACTCACCCGTCTCCAGCGCGTGATCTCCGTGGTCCAACCTTCCTGTTTGCGTTTTTCAAATGAAGCTTTCAAATGCGGCGTCGCTTTGTGCAATTCGAGCGCTTCATCATGGCGCCAAATCTCATAGCGCATGAATTCGTTTTTCTTTTCCGGCGATTGATACAGCTCATAAGTAAGACAACCCGGCTCGGCCAGCGTCGGCGCGGTGAGCGAGAGCAAATGCTGCTTCAACTCTTCTTCTTTGCCGGGCAGGCCATGAATGAAGGTCACTGCGGTCAACAACTCTTCCGCAGAGCGGCTCGCGGCCAGTGCCGCCTGCGACTCTTTCAGCTCGATCATGACGCCATGCGCGTCGGTGTCGCCGATATTCACCGGCGAGTGCGTGACCGCCTCGCTGAACAGCACGTCGCCCGCTTTCGTCTCGCGAATCACCGTGCGACCGTCGGGAAAAGTGAAGCGAATCTTGAAACCGGTGAGAATGTACGCCACGTGCGGGCGATGCGAATGGAAATCTTCCGTGTCGCCCTTGCGCAGAACGAAGTCGATCACGCGCACGCGCTCGTTTTCAAAAAGCACTTTGTAGTTGTGAGGGTAAAGCGGAACCGGATCTTGAGCCAGCACACGTCCGCCAATGAGCATGAGCGCGGAAAAACTTAATGTGAAAATCTTCTTGCGCAACATAAATCTTCTCCTGATCGTGATGAAATGATTGGAGTATTGGAGTTGTGTAATTCTACGGCTCCAACACTCCACGACTCCATTACTCCATTTAGAACCCTGCACCCTTCGTCTGCAACCGTATCCGATAAATCGCCGTGTTCGAGGTGATGAACAGCGTCGCGCCGTCTTCACCCCAATTGCAATTGCCGGTGGGCACGCCGAAATCAAACGTGCCGAGATGTTTGCCTTGCGGCGAAAAGACATAAATGCCGCCCGCGCCGCCGCCAAAAA
>CAYNDW010000480.1:0-5468 GCA_964395375.1 uncultured Cytophagia bacterium | reverse complement strand
CGCATTGCGCAAGCCCGCGCCAATGGGTTTGAAGCTGCCCGCGCCTTTGTTTCTATAGACTTCGGAGAAGAAACCATTGGTCGTATCGCCGCTGAGGAGAATATCCAAATCGCCGTCGTTGTCATAATCGCCCCACGCGACCGCGCCGTCTTTAACGCCGCGCAAGCCCGCGCTCGTGACGTTCGAAAAGCCCGCGCCGGTGTTGCGAAAAATTCTGGCGACGGAAGTGTTCAAAAGATCTTGGCCGGTCAAGAGCAAGTCCAGACGAGTGTCATTGTCATAATCGCCCCAAGCCATCGCGCTGCGATTCACCGCAGTGAAGGCCACGGCGTTAATGTCGGAGAAGCTCGTCAATGCGGCGATTTTGATATTATCAAAATGAGCAAGGCCGCTGAAAGCACCTAAGCCGATATAGCCGACGGTATAGGTGGAATCAAAATGCTCAAACACGAATTGATTATCGGCGAAAACTTTTATGCTAGGCTTCTTGCGTTCGATCCGGATGTGATGATATTGGCCATCGGAAACAAAATCTCTCGTTATCGAACTACACGGTGAGCTAGCGCAGCCGTAAAGATTAACTTGCGTTTGGGGGAATGTGCGAAATTGCAACTGGTAACCGACAGTGCTAGTTGTATCTCTCGCATTGAACATGATGAAATAATCGCCGTTGACTTGAGCTCTCGCATCCAATTCCATCACAAAATTATCCCATGTTGTGGTGCCGAGATAGCTGAATTCATCCGCGTTGCGATTGGGAGAGACAATGCAATAAGCATTGTTGCCGTTGACCGGATTCACCCGCCAGCGCGAGGAAACTTGAGGCGCCCAACCATTCGCATTGCCATCACTGAAGTCGTCCAAGAAATCCGTGCTCACCGGCGTTGGGATGATGACCAACTGCACGCTTGTTGTTTGCGGCGAATTCGATGCGCCGGCTGCGGTGATCGTAATGAGACCCGTATGCGTTCCAACGGGAAGCCCCGAAGGATTCACTGTTACAGTCACAGGGTCCGCCTCACCCGTTGAACTTCCGCTTGAAGAGTTTAACGTAATCCACGATTGGTTGTCGGTCACGTTCCAGTTCAACGTGCCGCCGCCGCCATTGCTGATTTGCAGCGTTTGGTTTAAAGGCGTCGTGCTGCCAACCACCGCCGTGAAAAACATGTTGCCCGGATTGCGCGTAATGCTGGGCGCAGGCGCTGCGAGGTTCAGTGTGACATCGGTAAACTGAGGAGAATTTGTTGCATTCGGATCGATAATCGTTATTCTTCCCGAATGAGTGCCTGCCGGAAGGCTGGCGATGTTGACGCTGACGGTCACGTTGTTGGTTGCGCCGCCGATTGAACTTCCCGAAGTCGGCGTTAGGCTCAACCAATTTTGATTATCACTTGCGGTCCAATTCAGCGTGCCGCCGCCGCTGTTGCTGATTTGCAGAGTTTGCGGAGGGGGATTGTCGCCGCCGACCGTTGCAGAGAACGGCATCGCCGGCGGGGTTCGAGAAATCGTAGGCTTGGCAGTTATGCTAATGGCTTTGTTTGGCGCCCAATTCCAAGCGTTAAAGGAGCCGCCGCCTTTCGCAATTGCGTACATCGTCACACTTCCCGCCGTGACCGGCGCCGTATAACTGAACGTGTAGGTTGTTGTTACTGTTTGCGGGGCAGTATGCGTCAATTCGCCGTTCGTCAAATCCAATCTCAGAAAATTTGAGACTGGATTAAGCCCGCCGCTTGAAACCGCAATATTAACGCCGCCGCCGCTTCCGGGCACGCCGGCAACCACAACCGTGTACGTTGCAATTTGGCCGATTTGCAACGTGCCCGGGCCGTTGATGGTTGCGAGGAGACTGGCAGTAGTAGTGTTGCCGTGACACCCTCCACTGCCATTGCCGCAACCCACTGAAGAGTTTTTGAGCGTGCGTGCGGTTTTGCCGGCGCTATCGCCGAGCAGACGTTGAGGAAAAATCACGAGCACAATGCCAAACAGAGCGACATAGACAATAAACTTCTTGGCAACTACGTTCATAGGGCCTCCCGGTTCATTGGGGAAAGTATCGCGCATTTACGAAGTGCATGACACTTCATTTGGGTTTACTTGAGCAACAGCAATCTTCTCGTTTGCCTTTCCTGCTCCGTGCGCAGCGTGCAGAAATAAACGCCGCTGGGCATTGCCGCGCCGTTTTCATCGCAACCATCCCAGGTGACTTCATAGAACCCCGGAACCTTCTCGGACTCCACGAGCGCGCGCACGCGCTGTCCGAGGGCGTTGCTGATAAACAAGCGCACCGCGCTTTTCGCGATCAGCGCATAACGAAGCTTGGTGGAAGGATTAAACGGATTGGGCGTGTTTTGATAGAGATAAAACTGCGTGGGCGAATGCGCCGTGCTCGGCTCTTCCACGCCTACCGCAAAGGTTGTGACTGTGGCTTCGTTGGAAGGTGAAGACGGCCCGGCGCTATTTACGGCGCTCACACGATAGATATAAGTGGAGTTCGGCGTCAATCCCACGTCGCGATAGCCGGAGCTGTTCGCGGGCAATGTGGTGAGGGAATCAAAAGCGCCGGCTCCGGTTTTTCGCTCGATGAAATAGCCGGTCTCATTCACCGCGTTGTCTTCCCAAATCATGATAATGGCCGTGTTCGAAATCGCGCCGGCGAGCAAATTGGTCGGCGCATTGGGAGCATTCGCGTCTGGAATGCGCGCCGGCTCAAGAGCCGGAACGAACGCGGAAAAGAGCGAGTCGCTCGCGCATTTGTTTTCCGCGCGCAGGCGATAGAAGTACGTCGTGCCCAACTGCAAATTCATTTCGTCGCGATGATTGTTGCTTGAACTCGGCAGCGAAGCGAGAAAACCGAAAGTTGTGGCATTGCCCGCGCTGCGTTCCAAACGAAAATGCGTTGCCGCTGTCGCCGCGTTATTCCACGCCAATAGCACCTGCGTACGCGATTCTACCCGCGCGATGAAATTGCTCGGAGCTTGCGGCGAAACCAGCGGCGTGTTCGCGCTCACCGTATTCGAAGGCGCCGAACGCCCCACGGCATTGACGGCATAGAGTTGATAGGCGTAAGCAGCGCATGGCGTCAAACCGGAATCGCTGTATGTCACCACTGCTTTGGGCATACGCTCCAACAGATTGAAAACGCCGTTGCCGATTTTGCGCTCAAGATAAAAACTATCGACGTTGGCTGCGGCCGCCGGCCACGCAAGAGCGATGCGGTTGCTCAACAATTCGGTGCGGCGCAGATTGCCCGGCGGCCCGGGCAGCGCCGGCGTGGTCACGGGCGCAGTGACGGCATAATCCGAATTGCCGAAACGATTCACGGCATAAAGACGATACGTATAAGTTGCACTAGGTTCGACGCTCGGATCAACGTGGCTCACGCTATTCGGCGGCTTGCTTGTTAATGGCAGAAAGTCGGCTGCGCCTTTTTTGCGCTCGAGCTTAATGCTGTCGGCATTGGGGGAAGTATTCGTCCATTGCAAATCGATGCGCCGTCCCGAAGCTGCCGGAAAGGCAATGACATTGCTCGGCGCGCTCGGCTTGGAAGAAGTCGTGGCCGCGCGTTCATCGGAAAAAGGCGAATCGCCGACGCCGTTCTTCGCATAAACGCGATACGTGTAAGTTGCGCCCGCTTGCAAACCGGAATCCGTATATCGTTCCAAACCGCCGCTCGCGGGCTTGGCCGCGCGCAAAACGAAATCGGCATTCCCCAGTTTGCGTTCGATCTTGAAGCTGTCGGCTTTCGCATCCGCGCTTTGCCATTCCAACTCAATCACCGTGTCAGAAATAGTCGAGGCTTTTAGGCTTGTTGGAGCGCCGGGCAAGGAGGGCGTAGTCACCGGCGAAGAAGGAATCTGGCTTGAAGCGCCGGCGTTATTGACCGCATAAATCCGATACGTATACGTTGTGCCCGGCGCAACGCTCGCATCGGGATATTGCGTGCTATTTGGCGGCACGCTCGCCAAAAGAACTAATGCGCCCACGCCGGTTTGCCGCTCGATTTGAATTCCGATCGCATTGGTTGCGGTGTTTCGCCATGCGAGATTGATCTGCCTGCCCGAAGGCAACGGCGTAGCACTGAAATCAGCCGGAGCGCTGGGCGCGGCGAGCGTTGTGATGCTGACCAATGAATCCGCGGAGTTGCCCACACTGTTTTCCGCGCGCACTTGATAGACGTAGGTCGTGCCTGCGGTTATGCCGGTGTCTTGAAAGTCCGCGGCTCCGGGCGGGCGCGTGGCCACGGTTATGAAAGTATTGTCTGCAGCAAGCTTTCGTTGAATGCGATGGCTCGCCAAGCCGCTCGTTCGATCCGTCCACGAGAGAGTGATTTGCGTGCCGGCACTCAACGTCGCGCGGAGATTTGTGGGAGCAAGAAAGCGATAAGCGCCTTCGCGAATCCACTGCAATGTCAGATTATATTCCGGCTCTCCCACACGCCACCCCGTGCGTATGCCACCCGAGCTATGAGTTGATTGACCCGCGGGCATAAGCAAAAGCAGACTATTGGACGGGTTGGTGTGATCAATACGGACGACGTTTTTTTCCCCGATCTCTTTTGTGATCTCGAAATAGATCGAGTCTTTAAAGCTCTCCGTATAATTCGAGCCTTGCGATTTGCCCAAGAGCAATTCCCCGCGATTGCCAATGGGAAAAACTTCCGAGCTGTGACAGCCAGGCACCTTCGTGCATCCGCCTCGCGCCGCGTCGCGAAAGAGCGGAAGAATTTGGGAAGAATAATCGCTCACGCTGTTTTGGCTGAAGAGCGGAAGAGCGAAAAGCAACAGCCCGAGGAAGGCGTAAGGAGCGGCAGCGGCGAGGTTTCGCGCGCGCGCCGCACCAGGAAAGAGTTTTTCATTCGAGAGCATGATAAACCCCGTTTGCTTTTTGAGCGCCTTTGCGATGCCGAGCTTCCGGCATCACACGGATAACGTAGCTGGACTTTACCAACGCAGTCCGGCTTTGCTCGCATGGTGGCAAGCCGCATTAGAAACTAGCGGTCAAGCCAAAAGTCGGGACGACACTTGAACGCAGCCCGCCGTCGTTTAACGGCACCAGCAAATTTCCGAGCAAAAGAAACCGTTCCGATGGGGCGATCCGCAAACCGACTGCGAGGTTATAGGTGTTATCATTCGTGCGCGCCGGAATATTGGTTAATTCGATTTCCCGTTTCCGCTTAAACCCGCCGCCCAGGCTCTCCGTAATAGTTGTCGTTGGCTCCGGGAAAAATTGAATCGCCTCGTTTTCGTTTATATCAAACTCGCCCAAAAGGTCCACGGCAAGCGTGATTGCTTCGCTAAGCTTTTGATCGAATCCGGCCGCGAGCTCAAATTCATCGCTGTCATCTTCAGCGGGCCGTTTGTCATAAGCCAGGTTGAGGTGCGAGGTCAACTTTCCCGTTTTCTTCGAAAAGATCGCGGCAATCCGGGTTGTGGGTTTGCCCGCGCCCATAAAATTCTTCTCGTCGCCGG
>CAYNDW010000479.1:0-5475 GCA_964395375.1 uncultured Cytophagia bacterium | reverse complement strand
ACGTCCCCATTGAATGTCGAGAACTGAATCTCCGGGCCGCCGCCGTTGATCGTGCCGATCATCGCCTTTTCCAAACGGACGCGATACTTGCCGCCTTCGCTGCGACTGTTTTCTTCCACCCGGCGCTCCTTAGGCTCTAGCTTGATATCGAAATCGCTGTAGATTTCACCGTTGTCGGATTTCATGCTGATCGTGGCTTTCACGTCCGCCGGAAACGTTACGTCGATGTCGCCATTCAATGAACTAAAAGACATCGCCTTGCCCGGCTGCACTTTCGCAAAGACCACACGCACATCATCGTTCAAGGCATGTGCGACCACCGAGCCGCTTACATTCGTGATGGTCACCGCACCATTCGTGTTGTTCACTTCAATCTCTCCGGTCACGCCTTCGACCACAATATCGCCGTCATTCAAACAGCTTAGTTCGAGCGAGGTGCGCACCGGCACTTGAATGGTGAGATCAATCGTGCGGCTCATCGAGCCGGCTTCGACTTCCACGACGTTATTGTCTTCTTCAACCGCAAGCCCGGTCGTGTTGATTTCCACGCGCCGCATACCGCTTCTTTTGCCGTCGCGGTCGGTGCGCTCTTTGTTATTTTCCTCCTCCCGTTCGCGTTCGTAATCTTTGTCCTTGTGCTTGTCCTTCGAATAGCGCGCGGTGCGCACATGCGCTTCGACGATGATCTCTTTGCCGGCATACGTTTTCACCGTGATGCCGCCGTTCATCAGACCCGCTTTGAGCACCGCTGGACGATCGGGATTGCTCAACGGAATCGTCAAGCGATCAGAAGCACGCTCCGGCGTTTGCGCGGAGACCTGCACCCACAACACCGCGAACACCAGCCCAACATATTTTGCAAAAGCTTTCATGAGTTAGTCCTCGTTTTTCATGATAAAAATATCGCCATTGAAGTTTTCAAACTCAAGCTCCGGGCCGCCTCTGCCGAGGCGCACGCCGAATGCTTGATCGGTGCGATACACGAATTTGCCGTTTTCGCGTTCGCGCGCCGGGCTGCGGCTCGCGAGATACGTCGTCGGAAAGTCGGTGTAGATTTCACCGTTAAAAGTTTTCAAACGCACGGTCGCGCCGAAATCTTCGGGCACACTCACGCGCACGTCGCCATTGAGCGAGCCGAAATAGGATTGCCGGTCCGGATTTTTCTTGAAGCGAACTTCCACGTCTTCGTTCAGCGCATAAACATGTCCGCCGCCGGCCACGCCGAGCATCGTCACGCTGCCGTTGATATTGTCCACGTTAAACTCGCCCGCAACGTTTTCAACTTTGAGGTCGCCGTTGTTGATGGTCTTGAGCGTGAGATCGGTTTCATACGGCACTTGCAGCGTGAAATCGAATTGCACTTCATAACCGTAGTAGCGCTCGCCGCGGTAATTCGTCTCGCCATTCTTGCAACGAAACGGGCCGTCAACATAGAGTTTGATGACATTGCTCTTTTCAGAAATGTCTAACCTCACTTCCTGTTTTGCGAGCACGAGTTTTTCCTGCGTGCGTCCGCGCGAAAGCCGCTTCGCGAGCAATTGCACCTCGTTGCCGCTATAACCCGTTACCGTGATCGCGCCGTTGAGATTATCCACGATCACGTGTTTGGCCTGTGTTGGATGAGAGAAGCGTAGCGTTTGTTTAATGTCCTCCCGCTCTTCGAATTTGAAATCCGAAGCGCCGAAGAGGAGAGTGAAAGCAAGAAGCGCAGTTGCGAACATAACTAATCTCCATGAGGGTGTCATTCAGAGGGAGTCTTTTTAAGCACGAGGGAAATTCAATCCGCGCGTTGTGCCGAGCACGAGAAAATGCGCTCGTAGTATCGCCTTCAGGCGTTTGCCGTCGCTAGCTCGAAATGCCTAAAGGCATCACTACGAACGTTCCCGCCTCAATACAATTCTTTCAACCCCATCTCCGCTTGCTTGCGCACGTCTTGATTGAGGCGTTCGTTCTGCATGAGTTGCTGCAACGCCGCGTGCGCGTTTTTTTCTCGCAGCTCGATGAGCAGCTTGATCAAGCGAATTTGCACGAGCGGCGAAGTTTGGCGCGGCAGCGCAGCCACGATTCCTTGTCGTACCAAGTCTTCATTGCCATAAATGCTCAAAGCTTCCGCGGCTGCCAAACGCACGTTAATATTCGGATCTTCGGTCAATGTGCGCAACAAAAGATTCAGCACGTCTTGATCGGGCGCTTGCATTTGATTAACCCAACTCACTCCGGCCAAGCGATCGCTGGGCGAAGACTGTTGCAATAACGAGAACGCAACCCGTTGCTGCATGCTTTGCACGTCCGCGCGCAACTGCACGATCTCGTTCGCGCTGTGATTTGGGCGCGTGAAACGCTGACCGAGAAAAACTCCGATCAACATGAACGCCGCGGCGAAAGCGAGTTGCCACGCGGGCTGTTTCGGCCACCAATGCGCAAGCCACGTGTTGAAGCGCTCGCGCGCGGAGGGCGAAAGTCGCTCACGCTGCAAACCCTGTTCATAAGCTTCCAGCATTGCATAGAAACGCGGCCGCATTGCTGCTGAGGGTTGCTCTTGCGGCAAACGTTCGAGTTGCACCCACATGCGGGCGAGACTGGCCACTTCTTGTTGGCAGCTTGCACATGTGAGAAGATGCGCTGCGGCCTCTTCTTGCTCCGCGCGCGCAAGGCTTCCTGTGAGATAATCCGGAATGAGTTCGTGAAGTTGGGAGCAGGTCATGGTTCGATAGTAAAGTTTTTTTTCAAACACCTAAAACTTGGCATTCGGAAGGAATCTTTTTCAACGCTTGCAAGAATGCCGAGTGCATTAAAGGATTCCTTCTGAAGGACAGGTTGTTGCGCTATTGCGTCAATTCCAAAAAATTCTCGCGCAGCTCTTTTAATGCCCAATGCACGCGCGCTTTGATCGTACCCACCGGGCAATTCAACATCTGCGCGATGTCGTCGTATTTCAATTCTTGAAAGCGGCTGAGCACGAGCACTTCGCGTTTCTCCGGTGAGAGGCGCGCCAAGGCTTTGTGCAAAAGCGCGTGTTCATGCCGTTCTGCCAGCGCCTCCGAGGCGAGCGGATCGGGATGCGCATGGTTGTCTTGCTCCTCCGTGAGCGGCTGCTCGCGTTGGCGCTTGCGATAGTGATCCGCAAACGTGTTGCGCGCAATGCTGTACATCCACACTGTAAACTTGCTCTCCCCGCGAAACGTGTGGCGATAGCGCAGGATGCGCAGAAAAACTTCCTGCACCAAATCCTCGCTCGCCGCGCGGTCGCGGCACGAACGCAGAAAGAAATTGAAGAGCATGAGGTGATGCCGCTCGAACAACATCCCGAGCTTATTCACCTCGCCTTCCCGCACTTGTTCCATGAGTGAATTATCCGACGGCGCTAACACGCGTGTATGGCCTCGTAATTTTGGTTCTGTCTTATATACCGCGAGGGGTACGAAAAGGTTGAAACGGCTTGCAAGGAAATTATCTAGCGTGATGAGGTGAAAGTTCTCGTTGTCATCCTGCACGGACCTTCCCTCGCACGCGCACCTTCGTTCGAGTCCGTGATGCGTCTCAAGTGTTAGGGAAGGTCATTACAGGATGACATGAGAAGGCGAGACGCTCAAATCCCAAAACGAATAGCCTCCCACTTGATCCCCAAAAATTTTCCGAGGCTCTCTGCTTCGGCGAGAATCTGCGCGCGCAGCGCTTTTGAAAATTTTTCGAAAGGCTCGAGTTGCAATTGCCACAACTGGCCGCGACGCTCATACTGCCATACGCCGATGACTCGCCCCTCGAATAAGACCACGTGCGAGAGCCAGCCTTGATTGCGATAGACGCGCTTGTAATTTTTTTCAACGACCAAATGGCTTTTGTCCACGTGGCCGAGCATGAAGACGTCGAAACTCGGCAAAAGGCGCACTTGCGGCGCGCGCAATTGCCTCGCACGCAAAGTCTCTTCATCTGCACGCAGCAGAAACGCTTTCGCTTGCGGCGTTTCAAGTTCGATTAACTCTTCGGCGAGCGCGACAAACGCGGGTTTGACTTCGAGCATCGGCAGGCCGGTCCAGCGCGAGAAATCTTGCGGCGTCGCGGGGCCGTATGCGTGCAGATAGCGGCGCAGCAAAATCGCTCTGGCCTCGGCGGCGGGAACTTCTTTGAAGTGCGGCAGCCAGCTTTCGACGCGCACGAAGGTGACTTCTTGCCCGTGCGAAGGACCGTAGCAAATCAAACCCGAAGCGAAGAGCGGGCGGAAGACGTTCCAAAATTTCGCCATGGCCTCGCGCATTTTTTTGCCGACTTGCGTTTTGACGCGCGCGGTGAGTTCGCTTTGCGACAATGGGCCGTCGCGCAACGCCGCGAACGCCGAGTGCTGCATTCCCTCAATCTCCTTTGCCGTGAGGCCGAGGCGCATGAAGATTTGGTGCATGCGCGCAACGTGGCTGCTTTTGAGCGCGCTGATGAAAAGCGGGAGATCTTCTGCGGTGAGAATATGCAGCGTGCCGCGCAGCGCGTAGGTTTTGATCAACGCGCGCTCTTGCCATAGCGCGTTTTGAATAGCGGCGCGCGTAAGTTTGTGATTGCGCGCCCACCACGCCATTTCCGCGGCGGACATGACTTGCGCCTGCACGCCGCACACGTCGCGGCAAAGCGTTATGAGCGGCGCCGGTTGCGTATCGCACAAATGATGGCGTTGCAAACGAAACGCGGCGATTTGCGAGGCGGTGATTGCGGTCTTCATTTGCTGCGGCCCTCGGTTAGAGTTTTATTCTTCCATGTGTGCCTAGCGCGAGGGCGATTCCCCGCAGGGTGACAATTAGAAGAAAGGCATTGCCCTTTAACTTTTAATCTCATTGGCTCAGTGTCGAAGCATCCATAAACTCGCACAGCAGGCCGTGAAAATGATGCACGCCGTTTTCACGTTTCACGCTGTAGCGGCCCCGATCATAAACGCCGCTGTTTAAACCGCGCCAAACTTGCTCGCAAAGCGCAAGGTCTTCCTGTTGAATCTCATCGCTAAAGGCGATGGAGTCCTGCAAATTTTTCCAAACTTCGGGCGTGCCGGGGTCCGCAAAATACCATTCGAAAATCGTGAGGGTGCGGTCGTGACTGAGCGGCACAATGACGTTGATTTGCAGCATACCCAGATAAATGTTGAGCATGAAATTCGGAAAGAGCCAGTAATAAAATGCCTTCTCCTCCGCGGCTAGCGTTTTATAAACGCGACCGGCTTCGTCCTCCAGGTGAACCGGACGAATGGGCGCATATTGCGAGGAGTAATAGCGAAACGTATCGACACGATAGTTGTCATAATCCAACTCGCGATACAAACCCGGATGCGCGACCGGCACGTGATAACCTTCGAGATAATTGTCGACGTACACTTTCCAGTTCGCGTTGACGTAATAGTCGCGGCGCTCGACGAGGCGCAAGTTCTCGAAATTAAACTGCGCGGTCTCGGTGGGAATATGGCCCAACGTTTCGAGTAACGAGGGCGCGTGCGGATTC
>CAYNDW010000478.1:0-5488 GCA_964395375.1 uncultured Cytophagia bacterium | reverse complement strand
AAACCCATTTCGCCGCCGAGCGCATCCAATTCTCGCACGAGTTGTCCTTTGTCAATTCCGCCAATGGCAGGATTGCAGGACATTTGGCCGATGGTCGAGACGTTCATGGTCAAAAGCAAAGTGCGCGCGCCCATACGAGCGGCAGCGAGCGCGGCTTCGGTTCCGGCATGACCGGCGCCGATGACGAGGACGTCAAATTGATCTTGCATATTCTGTGGCTCTATTCAAATTGACCGAGAATCGATTCTCAGCTTGAAAATTTTTTTCCAACGGATAAAAGCCGCCAATTGATAATCGCAATCCGTTGGCAGTTTTCATCCGTTGGAATCAAGTTTTAGTTTCAGCTTGTCGGGCCCGCTCTACTTCCCAATACAAAACTTCGAAAAAATTTCTCCGAGCACGTCTTCGGTGGTGACTTCGCCGATGAGCACGCCGAGTTGATGAATGACTTCGCGCAAATCCACGGCAATAAATTCCGCGGAGAGATTTTTATCCAACGACGAAAGCGCGTTGGATAATGCCACCCGCGCTTGTTCCAAACAGAGTTTCTGCCGCAAATTAATGTGCTGCACTTCCGCGCTGCTTAAATTTGAAAGCGGCAGCACGCTAGCGGCGATGGCGTGCTCAAGCTCAGCAATGCCACTCCCGGATAAAGCCGAGACGCGAAGCGCTTGCACATTTTTTTCATCAAACAAAAAAGACCGCGTGGCTGCGGGCAGATCAAATTTATTTTTAACATGAATTAACGCAACGCGCTCGCCTTTATTCTTCAGCGCAAGACATTCTTTCGCAAGCGCGAGATCGGCTTCATCGCCGTTTTGAGAGTCATCCGTCACGAACAAAATTACGTCGGCGTTTTGCGCCACGGCGCGGGAACGTTCGATGCCGATGGTTTCAATCTCGCCGGCGTGCTCGCGAATGCCCGCGGTGTCAATCAACCGAAAAAGCAGGCCGTTAATAAAGACGCGCTCGTCAATCGTATCGCGTGTGGTGCCGGGAATGTCGCTCACAATGACGCGCTCATAGCGCAGCAGCGCGTTCATCAAACTCGATTTGCCGACATTCGGTTTGCCGATAATTGCGATGCGCCAGCCTTCTTTCAACGCTTGCCCGCGGGCGAAACCATGGAGCAAGTTCGCAATCATTTTATCCAGCAGCATCAACTCACGTTGCAACTCCGCGCGATCGGCGAACTCGACATCTTCTTCGCTGAAATCCAATCCGAGTTCGAGCATGGCGCACGCATGCACCAGCTTCGCGCGCAGCTCCTCAAGTTGCCGCGAGAAAGCGCCTTCGAGATGTGTGAGCGCGCCGCGCAAATACGCCGGTGATTCCGCATCGATGAGATCGGCGACCGCTTCGGCTTGAATGAGGTCGAGCTTGCCATTACGCAACGCGCGCTGCGTAAACTCACCGGGCTGCGCGAGTCGGCAGCCCAATGCGCAAAGGCGTTCGATAATCAAATTGGGAACGAGCCGTCCGCCATGACAAAAAATCTCAACAACGTCTTCGCCGGTATACGAGCGCGGCGCTTGATAGCGCACGAGCGTAACTTGGTCGAGCGCTTCGCCCTCCGCCGAATGCAGCCAAGCGACGAAGATGCGATTGCTTTGAAAATTTTCTAAAGATCGTTTGGCGAGCAACAAGCCATTCACACAAGAGAATGCCCGTGGTCCGGAAATTCGAATCGCGGCAATACTTCCTTTGCCTGGCGGAGTTGCCAGGGCGGCGATGGTTTGTTGCTCTTCGCGATGCGCCATAAACGGAAATAGCCCCGCGTACGGGGCTGAGCCTTTTTTCAAAGAGAAATAAAAAATCCAGCGCAACTAGCCGACAACGCCAGAGCCGCGCCGCCGACCTACTAACGAATTAGTAGAATTTACTTTTTCAACGCGCGATTCCGCGACAGCGCGGCATTCACGCCCAGCTTGCGCATTTGCGCCAGGCTGAATTTGCTCTGCTTCTTTTTCGGCGGTTCGAGCATTGCGGGCGTTTTACTAATGTACTTTTGCTGCACGATGCTAAAGATATTGAACAGCGTGTAATACAAATTCAAGCCCGAGGGAAAGCTATTGAACATCATCGTGAACAGCACGGGCATCATGTAAATCATCGCCTTCTGCTTGGGATCAGTGACCGACATTTTTTGCTGCACGAACATGGTCACGCCCATCACGAGCGGCAAGACATTCACGGAATTGCCAAACAGCGGAATCGCAAACGACAGCGTAAAAATCGAATCGGGCGCGGAGAGATCGGTAATCCAACCAAAGAAATGCGCCTGCCGAAATTCAATCGTCGAGCGGAAGATTGTAAACAAGGCATAAAGCAATGGCATCTGCAGCACCATGGGCAAACAGCCGCCCAAAGGATTTACTCCGTGCGTTTGGTAGAGCTTCATCACCTCGGTGTTCATTTTCTGCGGATCCTTCGCATACTTTTCGCGCACTTCCTCCATCTTGGGTTGCAGCGCCTTCATTTGATTCATCGACTCATAACTTTTCTTCGTGAGCGGATGCAAAATGACTTTCACGAGAATCGAGAAGATGATAATCACGAGGCCATAGTTCGACACAAATTTATGCAACCACACGAGCGCCCACAGCACAATGCGGCTGAACGGTTTCACCGGCGCCCAGCCCCAATTCATGATGGACTCAAGCCCAACGCCAAGCTCCTGAACTTTATCAAGCGCCAGCGGACCAAGATACAATTCAAATTCATGCGCGGTTGTGCCCTGCCGCGCGATCGGCATATTTAGAATCACCGCGTAACTCTTAAGGCGCGTTTCGGTGCCGGAAATAAAAGCGGTGTGCCCAGAAAGAGAAGCGCCGCGCGCCGGCGTAGAGCGCGGAATCAAGGCTATTGCAAAATACTTGGTGCGGATTGCAGCCCAAGAAATGTCGCGCTCTTTCTCTTCCCTCTTGTCTTCAGTTTTATCCTCTACGTCAAAAGGGAAGACCTCGCCGTTAATATAGGTAAAAGCCTTCGCATCCGACATTTCATCTTGAATATTTTTCTCCGTGCTTGCCAAGCCGGAATTCCATTCGAGGGTGTAGTAATAGCCTTCGACGAGATCTTTCGCGCCCTCGATTTCGACTTTAAGACCGAGGCTATGGGCATCGCCGGAGAATTGAAACGTCTTGCGCATAAATTTGCCGGGCGCAATCTGGCGTTCGAAAACGAGCTTCTTTTTCTGTCCAGCAGCCAAAGTAATTGCGCTCTCGGATGCGGTAAAATTCCACAAACCCGTATTGAGCGTATCTTCACGCATCGGCAAAGCGACAGAGAGATTGCCCACCCCCGACTTAAATAGCGTTAAGGGTAGCTTCTCGCTCGTCACGAAACCCTTGATCGTCCATTCTTTAATATTGCCGCCGCGCGTGGAAAACACGCTGCGGTACAACGGCGTCTCCACCACAATCTCTTGCTCGGGAATAGTCTCCGTGACGAGCGCGTCGCGCACCCCCTCCTCCGCTGGCTCCAGTGCAGAGGAAGAAAATGCGTCGCGTTCACTCGGCGCGTCCGCTGCCGAAGGTGTTTTCTCGGAAGGCGTTTTCGGCACAGTTACCGGCGCCTTCTTCGGCAAATCGCCATACACTATGCGTTGATAGAAGTCGGTATTGACGAGCACTAAAATCAAACCGATGAGGACAAATGCAAAAATTGTTTTCTTGTCGAATTCCATTTTGACTTTCCAGGAGCTTTAGATAATCTTGGGTAGATTAAAAACCTTCGCAAGATTCATTTAAGGGACGGGATCATAACCCGGCGCATGCCAGGGGTGACAGCGCAACAACCGGCGCACCGCTAAATACATTCCTTTGAACACACCGTATTTTTGAATCGCCTGACACGCATATTCGGAACAAGTGGGAAGAAATCGGCAAGAGGGTGGCAGGAGAGGCGAAATGAGTTTTTGATAAACTCGAATTAGGAAAATGAAAATGTGTTTCATCGCTTCACGATCTGCGGCGCACTTGTGCAGTCCGTCGCAGCAATTCACTAAGTGAGCAACCCCGCAGCGCGGAAAACTCTTTTCATCTCGACCCGCACAGCCTGAACCTCGGCTTGAAAAATTTTGGGATTGCCGATGAGAATTGCGCAGCAGGTCTTCGGCAAAGTGATTTGTTCCAAACGAAACGCCTCGCGCAACTTGCGTTTGATGCGGTTGCGCTCCACCGCGTTGCGCGCGCGCCGCGAGGCTGCGAAGGCGATCTGCCCGGCTGCGCTCGCCGGGCAGAGATAAACCACATCAAACCATTTGCCCTTGATAAAAGTCCCGGCCGCGAAAACTTGTTTGATGGCGTCGGCGCGGCGCAGGATTTTATGTTTGGGCAGAGTGCAGCGTTGTGGCGGCTTATTCGTCACTGACCGAGAGACGTTTTCTGCCTTTGGCGCGACGACTGCTCAAAACTTTACGGCCGTCCGCGGATTTCATACGCTCGCGAAAGCCGTGCTTCGCCTTGCGCTTGCGGTTGTGCGGTTGATACGTACGCTTCATCACGTGCTCGCTTTCTGGTTGGCTTTTTATGGAAAGAAGTAATTGCCGTTTTTTAAGCCGCGAAAAGTATAGCTTCACGCCCGAAAAGTCAAGTTGTTTTTAGGCGTTAAAAGCAAAACTTCACGCTTGACTTTCGAAAGATTTTTCCACATATAGCCGCCGCGAGATCAGCACCCGCCTCTCTACCGAGCTTTCACCTCCTCCGAATCCGATGCGCTGATCTTGCTCTGCCAAACGAGGTTTCGAACTCTGCGCGTGAGTACACGATGCTTCGGACTTTGAACAACACCGCTCCATCAAAGCAACCTCCCAAGCTGCTCGATCAAGTGAGCGCGACGATTCGCATGAAACATTATAGTCGTCGCACCGAGGAAACCTATAAGCAATGGATCAAACGTTTTATTCTCTTTCACCAAAAACGTCATCCGCGCGAAATGGGCACCCAAAAAGTCAATGCGTTTCTCTCGCATTTGGCCGTGAAGGAAAAGGTCGCGGCCTCGACGCAAAACCAGGCGCTCAGCGCGATTCTATTTTTGTATCGGGAAGTTTTGCAACAAGAGTTTGACTTCCACGGCTGGGCCAAGAAGCCGGAAACATTGCCCGTGGTTTTAAGTCGAGATGAGGTCAAAGCAATCTTGCGCCAGCTTTCCGGAACGTACTGGCTCATTGCAATGCTGCTTTATGGGTGCGGCTTGCGCTTAGAAGAATGCTTGAAGCTGCGTGTGAAAGACCTCGATTTCGAGCGCAGCCAAATCATCGTGCGAAGAGGCAAAGGCGCAAAAGATCGGTATACACCGCTGCCGCTCAATGTGAAAGCGGCTTTGCAGGACCATTTGCGAAATGTCAAAAGCATACACGAACAAGATCTCAAAGACGGCTTCGGCGTGACGGATTTGCCGTATGCGCTCGAACGTAAATATCCGCAGGCCAGCCGCGAGTTCCATTGGCAATATGTCTTTCCTTCGGCGACCATTTCCGCCAACT
>CAYNDW010000477.1:0-5491 GCA_964395375.1 uncultured Cytophagia bacterium | reverse complement strand
ACTTGAAGCCAGAAGTTCTCCTACGGAAGTGTCTCCTTGACAGGGGAGCTTACGGCTCCTGCTCAAAGATGAAAAAGCTTTCCACCAGATTTCCTCGTCTCGATAATTTCTCTAAAACAGTATTGGAGGATATTCGACAAAAGACTGAATCAACTGCTGTGGGTGTAGACGCCACATACTATCGTGCGCAACACGGGGATCAGCTAGATCTCTTGGATAAGCTTGATGGGCTTGGGTTCTTGCGGAAAGACCAGGATAAGTATTGGGTAACACTCCAAGGGTTGATCCTGCTCAAGGATGAGAAATCCAAAGACCTGTTGGAGAGCTGCGAAAGAATCTTTGTAAGACTCAAACAGCACTACGAATCAAGTCCAAAGACTAAGATGATGATTGTGGACCTCGCAGCAATTGTCAAAATGTCGTATGGACAGACTGCCGTGTGCTTGGGATATATGTGTGAATTTCATTTTTGGGGTGGCTATAGTAATTCTTTTGAGAATCCCAAAGAATCGTACGTTATACCTGCTGAAATCATTCTAAGGTACAAGAGCTTTAAGGAGATTATTGACGAAAGTATCTTGTTGAAGCAGAAGCAACATACTTTGAGTTTCGACCACACATTCATGCCGAGTCCGCTTCATGCTGGGAGGCAGGAAGATTCGCTTCAAAGTGCTAGTCTAGCTGGCTCCTTTAATGCCAATGATGCGTGGAAGGCGATAAAGAGTGTTTACGATATAGACAAGAAGGCGTTCGGGAGAAAAATTCGGTTTGTTTCGGATGCATTCAAAAGAGAAATCATCTTCCGTGACGTTGCGCAAGCATTCCTCCTGGCAGAAACTGGATTCTCTAAGCCTGCAGTAATACTTGCTGGTAGTGTGCTTGAGGAGCTCCTAAGGCTCTTTCTGGAATCTAATGGTCTCAAACCACCAGATAATACATTCGATGGGTACATTAAGACTTGCGTAGCTCAAGGCCTGCTCAAACCTCCTGTCCACAAACTAACCGATTCCTTCCGTCAATTTCGAAACCTCGTACATTTGAGGGGAGAGAGTATTCCTAGGCACTCAATCTCAAAGGCAACTGCTAAAGGCGCGGTTTCAAGTATCTTTACGATCGTGAATGACCTTAATTAGGGCTGATTGCTGATCGCCTCGTCGGTGGGCGAGGGACACTAGCTTCTTCGAGCGAGGGGGACGAAAAATGGGTCGCGAGTCTTCGTTGATCGTCCCGTTCGCCTTGGGCGCACATCACCCTCACTGAAGCGGCGCTGGTAGCGCGCTGTCGCGAATGATAAGACTCATGGCAAATCGAACGCAGTGGTGTCTCTGTGACTAATGTCATTCATGTCATCGTGCCGTACCTTTGCACACGACTTCCCGCAATGCTTGGTTGATACTCTCCGGTTCAATCGATAGCCAATTTTTGCTGTCTACGTAACCGCGAGCGGGGGTACCGGCTCCCATATGTTCGGAAAATTCCGTGAATGCGAGCAACCGAACGCGCTGAGTGGCGCAATCGAATTGCTTGTGAGTTTTGGTTGAGAAAAAGCGGTGAGGCCCGTACCCGAGGGGGCCTAGTCCCTGATTCCCTTGCATCCACTTGAAATCGATTAATTGCGACACCGTCACCAGACTTCCTTCCCGGCGAATGGTGTCTGAATCGACGTACACGGTCTGTAGTCCTGGCGACAGATAGTCTCTCTCGACCGCCACCCACTCGGCAGATGCTGGAACAGGAACCATCAACAGGAGGGCGATCAGTAACCAGGAATTCGAAAGGCAGGATTGAGCCCACGCAAGGGAAGATTTCATAGCGGGCCTCGTGAGGAATTCATTGTAGGAGGGAGCGAAGGTCGGCGCAAGGCGCCGCAACATGAAGGCTCGCCCGCGCAAGCGAGCCTTAGCTGTCTAGAGGGACACGGCTCATCTTCAAGAAAGACCGCCGAAAGCCTAACTCTGTCTCTGAACGTAGACTTTCCCCTGTTGCATTACGCCGGTCGCTCGCCTAGGCTATATCACGTCAACTTCCATTTCATCATTGCGCGACGCCTGCGAGGTGGTCTTCGTAATGATCCGTCCCGCACACAGTGTTTTTGCGCAACTCATTTCCTGTCTGTTTGATACCCGCTCGTTGGGCGGGGAGAGGAGGGTATGATGGCTGATCTGATTCGAACGGCTCAGTATTTCAAGGTGCAGATTGCGGATAAACCCGGGACATTGGCTGGCATGCTTGCTCCATTGTGTGAGGCGGGAGTGAATCTCTTGGCTGTGCATGCCTTTCCGCGGAGTCGCCGCACACAGGTGGATGTGGTACCGGAAGATCCCGCCGCGTTCAAGAACGTCGCAAAGGCGCACAAGATAAAAATTCAAGGGCCGAAAATGTGCTTGCTGGTGGAGGGCGATGACCGCCCTGGAGCGCTGGGCGATTTGACCGATCGACTCCGCTTGGCCAAGATCAACATGACGGCGGTGACTGGCCTCGCTGCCGGCCAGGGACGCTTCGGCGCCATTCTCTGGGTCAATCCGCGGGATGTGAAAAAATCCGCCAAAGTCTTCGGCGTCTGACCGAGCTAGGGAGGTGGTGATGCCACAACTGAAGGTTGCGACATTCAATGTGGAGTGGATGGTATCTATTTTCGGCGGGCAGTGGAAACACTGGAACGGAAAAATTCCGACAAGCTTTCCTGGGCAGAAAGGGCCGATACGACTCGCTGCGATCAAAGACGTTCCTGAGCTTTGCCGACGTATCGCCGGGCTGATCACAACGATCGATCCCGATGTGATCGGGATTGAGGAGGGGCCGCCACTCTTGGCGCAGATGCGATTGTTCGTGTCGCGGTTTCTCGGCGATCGTTATCGCGTCTATCAATCCAATGAGAACCGGCAATCGATCTTCGCGCTGGTCAGAAACGCGCTTGCCGGCCAGATGATCCAAGAGCCTCACGATAGCCCATCGTTGGTGTTGTTGAACGGAAAATTTCCGTTCTATCCCTGGCAGGGCTTTCAGGTGAAAGATCAAAAGCAGCATCGGTTCGATCGTGTTCCACTCGTTCTCAAATTTCAGCCGACTGCCCAGAAAGAATTGCAGATCGTGGTGGTCCATACGAAATCTAAATTTTCGAAGCTCAAGACCCGCGCGCAATGGGAGAATCGCGAGAAGGAACCCGTGCTCAGCGCCCTCGATAGCCGGCAGAAGCTGTCGGCTGAGGTCGGCCAACTCAGGAAATACGTCACCGCGCAGCTTCAACCGTTGGATTTGAACAAGGGCGTACTGGTCATGGGCGACTTCAACGACGGCCCTTTTGCTGATTTAATGGAGCGAGAGTTCCTGCTCCACAATATCGTGGATGAATTGGTCGGGTCGTTTCTCGATCCGGATAAGTATTTGAGGCATGCGATGACATCGTCAGTTCTCAGGAACGCGGAGACGGTTCGTTTTCCGGACCCTCTTCAAAACGGCCAAATCGTGGGCGAGTTTATCGACCATGTCCTGGTATCTCCATCGCTTGTAGAGGGAAGCGGGGCCTTCACGCTTCGGGCGAACTCTTGTCAGGTCGAAACGGTTGCATACGATCAATTCAATGCCGATGTGAACGATAAAGACCGGGGGTTGCGTCCCAGCGACCATCGCCCGGTATCGGCGGTCATCGACTATTGACGAATGGTAGCCGGCGAAATCGCCAGCGTGAAAATCCCTTTTCGCTTTCTTCAGGAGGCGGCCTTAGAGACTAGTCCTGTCGTTGGCTGAGCAAGGTCAAAACGGCTGCCGACAGGCAGCCGGAACGCTTGTACAATACGATTGAGCCAGCCGTGAAACGGGACGATTTCATAAGACCGTATCTCGAAATATCCGTTGCCGGTCTGTACGAGAAGTTTCCCCGATTGCTTTGCCATGATTTCCCCTGGGGCTCTTCCTGACGGAGCTCCCTCGTGAGGTTGCGCATCGTAGATCTTGATGGTGGTACCGTTCAGACGGGCTGCGAGCGGTTCATAGGGTTGTAACGCGCGCCACAGGTTGGCAATTTGTTTGGCGGATCCGTTCCAATCCAGCATGGTGTCGGCGGCCTTCATCTTTCCAAAGTAGCTGCGTTCCGCGAGGTTCTGCGGCTGAGGGTCGATGGTGCCTCGCGCCATGGCATTGACGGCTTCTGCCAGGAGTGTTGCTGCTGCGCGGTGTTGTCGCTGTGTTAACTGTCCCGCATTCTCGTTCTCTCCAATCGGGAGTTCTTGTTGAGAGACGATAGCCCCCGCATCGATTTTTTCTGTCATCACATGAACGGTGACCCCTGCCATCGACTCCCCATTCTTGAGCATCCAAAATGCCGGATGTGGTCCTCCGTAGCGAGGGAGCAGTGACGGGTGACAATTCACGATTCCCAACCGAGGAATGTTGAAAAGGGCTCCTTTGAAAATCTGAGAGAAGAAATAGACCACGATCAGGTCGACGTTTAGGCCCTTCACATATTCAGAAAAGTCTGGAGAATTCACGTTGGTGGCGGTAATGCGCGGGATCTTTTCCTTATCGAGCCATCTCCAAGCATCGAACTGAGGCTTAATAATCCGTGCCGGTTTGGATCGGCATAACAGAGATCTAAAGAAGGCCCTGACCGTATACCCAAGGCCGTCACCCTTTGGGCTTCGCTTCCACCGTGGGCGAGCCCAGGCGATAATCTCATGCCCGTCCGCTTTCACTCGCGGGCCAAAATCCCAGTCGTCAATCTCTGAAAGGACTAACAGCCGTAGCGGAGGGACAGGAGAAACGGCTTTCGTGCGGGGGTGGGAACTCATAGCCATTCACGCCGACGTAACGCTAGACAGCCTAGCTCTGTCATTGGTGGTGTGAGGCAATTCTAACAACGTGTCAGTACGTTTCGGCAGGATATAACGACGGTGATTTTGACTGCAATGGACGAATCGACTCTTCAGACCTCGCCGTGATCTCACTCAGCATCCCGTGAAGACATGAGGGGGCGTCACGGCATCTGGCTCAGCAGGCCCACGCTGCTGGCGAATTGCACACGTCTCATCAATATAGCAGTTCTTCACTCCCTGATGGGCCGGTCCAGAACAGAGACGACTCGGCCTTGCCCTCGCAGGAGTCTGTGAAATAGCACTGCCGCTTCGTGTATGTCGACATGGTCTTCCGATGTGCCTGTTTGGTTACGATGAAGGCTCTGCGTGAAGACGTACATGCGCAGGATGATGATACGTCTGCTGGCTGCGTTCTCACGTCACGTTCAGGAACCGCAATCCAATTGCGAAAGAGGCCCTATTCCCCCCAGATAGCGTTGCAACCACGGCGAAACCGTTTTTGAGGCGTTTCCCCGTGCGCGAGTATCCGCAAATCCGTCAGGGTTGGAGTACGGGATACGGTGAGGAGCTGTCTGATAGGCCTGTTGTTAGCTCTGTCCGGCTGTAGTTTCAAACCGTTGCAGGGTACAGTCCAATCGTTCCCGATGTGGCGAGGCGAGGGACTGAAACTCAATACCGAT
>CAYNDW010000476.1:1559-5496 GCA_964395375.1 uncultured Cytophagia bacterium | reverse complement strand
TACTCGACCTATTACTGCATCAATCGGCAGGATATTGAAAATCTGCTGACTCTCGACGCAAGCGGTCTCGGAATCAGCGAGATTGACAGCATCGGGCTGGCAAAAAATCTACGCAGACTAAATCTTAAGAACAATAATATTGCTAATCTTGCACCCTTAGGAAAATTGCGATTTTTGGATAGCCTGAGATTGGACCAGAACGGCATTAGAAACATTTCTACTTTAGGGACTTTGACGAGGCTGAAGTACCTGTATCTGGAGAACAATGCCATTGATGACTTGTTCGCCTTGCGAAATCTGATCAATTTGAGAACTCTCAGTTTGAAAACGAATGCTTTGGACACCGCTGATCTCCGACAGCTTTACAATCTCGACAATTTGGATTCTCTGGATTTGAGTGGTAATTCAAGAATACGTGGCGCGGCAGCGCTTCCGGCTATCTGCGAATTGGTCAGAAACCTTCCGAACCTGAATTTGTCAAGAATAAACTGGGACCGTGACGGCCTCACGAATTGTCAAAATACCGCTCCTGTAGCGACGATCTGTGAACCTCCCGTGCAACCTGTTTATAAATGTGATTCCGTGCGAATCTGCGTGGTGGTAAATGACGCTGATGATGATCTGGTCAAGGTTAGAATTATTTGGGGAGATGGCGACGAATCCACTTTTCCCGCGCGAATGCCGAGGGGCTCGACTTTTCGCTTTCAGCATCTTTATCAAAATCCCGGCCCATATAAAATCGAAGCGATTCCCGAGGATGGCCTAGTGGAAGGCCCTCGTGCGAAGTTCAATACGGTGAATATCGTTGATCAAGTCATTGCGCCGCCGGTTTTCAGCCCTCCGCCGAACACCTTTCTGGCGCCGGTTAAAATTCAGATCAGCACGCCGGCGACCGGAGGGACGATTCACTACACGCTGGATGGCCGTGCCCCGACGCGAAATGATCCCAGCATCTCGTCCGGCGATTTGCTGACGTTGGTCGAAAGTAAAGTTATAAAGGCCAGCGTTTTTGTTGGAGAGTGCGATACTAGCGAGGTGATTTCCGCCTCCTACCGGGTTCTACCCTTGCCCATAATCACAACGATTTCAGCTCAGAACATCGTTGATGCCGGTCATAACGTCCCGATTACTGTCTTGGTGAAATCATATGCGCCGGATTTCTCTGCATTCCTTTTATATCGGCGAGGTGGGGATTCTCAGTGGTTTCCTCCCGTGCCGATGATAAACGAGCGAAATGAGGCATTGAAAGCGACCATCCCGGGATTCAGAGCGACCGATCGTGGCCTGGAGTTTTCACTTGAAATCACCTTGAAGGATAGTATTGTGCCGCTTGCCGTAGAGTTGCCGAAAGTTATCCAGGTACGCTCCCCAAGCTTGGTACGGCCTGGTGAAAAGACTCTGGAAAACGAATACCAAATGATCTCTATTTCAAACGATGCGCTTGACAAATCACCCCAAGCGATCTTCGGAAAACTGGGAGCTTACAAGAAAGAATGGCGACTCTTTCGTTGGCAGGATAATGGCATTGACGATGATTCCCTGGATTTTCGCGAATACACCGTTCACAGCGATTTCGACAGCCTGGCGATTCCCGGAACGGCATTTTGGTTAATCACGAAAACCCGAAGATCAATCGAAATTGGGCCCGCAGTTAGCGTTACAACAGCGTCGGGTAATACAATCACGCTAAAGAAGGGTTGGAACCAGATCGGAAACCCTTTTAGTTTTCCCGTTGACTGGAGCGCGATTAAGAAAACAGAGGAAGTTGAATCCGGCATTTATTTTTGGAATGGTTCGCACTATGATTCGTTAGCGACCCGCCTCGAGCCTTGGGAAGGTTATTTCTTGAGAAGCAGAGCGCCGGGCCAAATCATCATTCCTCCGATAGCCAGCGCCGGCGGTTCCTCCAGTGATATTGCGGACATCCTGAAAATAGGCGCGACCGACTGGCTGCTGCAAATTGTCGCCAACTCACCAAGCTCGCGAGATCGAGGAAATTATCTGGGCTTGATCTCAGGCGCGGCCAAAGTTTGGGATGGATATGATTTCTCCGAGCCGCCGTTGGTGGGAAATTATATTTCAGCTTATTTCCCTCATCGCGATTGGGAAATCAACCCCGGCAAATACGCGGGCGACTTTCGTGGCGCCAGTGGCAAGGGCGAGGTTTGGGACTTTGAGATAAGAGCTAGGGCCATAAACGAGCTTATTGAGATCGAGGCAGCAAAAGCATGGCAGTTTCCATCGTCGTGGACCGTTACCCTCCATGATGAAACGGGACAAAGCTCGCACACTTTGAGTCTCAACGAAAAGTACCGTTTTTATCCCATCAGCGTAGATGAGCCCCATCGCTTCAAACTGGCGGTTGGCCCGGCTGATTTCGAGGCACATGCCCGTAAATTCGCCGAGTTGCCCTCACACCCAATGTTGTTTCCAAACTTTCCTAATCCCTTCAACCCTGAAACGCGAATTCAGTATGCTGTGCCCCAAGACGCGTTCGTCAGTTTGAAAGTGTATGATCTCACCGGACGGGAAATCTGCACGCTAGTGGAGGCTTTGCACAGCCCGGGAACTTATACCCAGCGCTGGAACGGCCGCGACGCGGCGAATAGTCCAGTGGCGAGCGGTATCTATTTCATCCGCATGAAGGCTGGCAAAGTAGTCGTCACGCAGAAGATGACGCTGCAGCAGTAAGGCCCCGCCAACGTATCGACTCCAAATCTTACCCGCAGATTATCTACAACGGAAAAAGTCACAACAAAAATTGTGAACCGACAAAACTAAGCCTTACATTGCATGAGTATGTTATTTGTGGGTGAATAATCATGGGTCCGCGGCATTTAGAATTCGCTTTGGCAGCGATGCTCTGTAATGACACAATTTTAGCTGGCAATGCTCGCGTCGGATGAATATATTCTGCAAGTCGGATCGAATCTGACATAATCCCTTGCCGTCGGCGTGCAGCTTTTGAGTCCCTCGTGAAAAATCCCCTACTCGAAAATTATCGCATCAAGCTGGTCGTGATCACCGTGGCCACCGTGTTTTGGTTTGCGGTGGTGACAGAAAACGATTATTCCTACGAACTCGACATTCCCATCTTCGTCACCAATCTGTTGCCCACGAAAACCTTATCCAGCACGTTGCCGGCAACGGCACGTGTGCGTTTTGAAGGCCGGGGCAAGGCTCTGCTCGCGTTGATGTTCACGCGTGATGCTTATCTCGAGTTGGATTTGGCCACGGCGCGCAATTCGTTTGAAACGGATCTGAATCCGGCGATGGTGCATGTGCCGCGGCGCAACCTTTCCGTGACCGCGCGCCAAGTCCTCGCGCCCAATACCATTGCGCTCAAACTTTCAACTTTGCAAACGCGCGCCGTGCCCATTTTACCCGTCAATGAAGTGAAAACGCTGCCGGGGTACACGGTCGTGGGTGATCTCAGCCTGGAGCCGGACTCGGTCCTGATTACCGGGCCGGAAGAATTTATCAAAAAAATTTCAGCCGTGCCGACCCAGCCCTTGCGTGCAAAAGAAGTGAGCCGAAGCTTTGAGGTCAATTTGGCGTTGCAAGCCTTTCCCGATTCGATGTGGATCACGCTGCCCTTGCACCAGGTGAAGGCCGCGGTGGACGTGCAAAAAATCATCGAACTGAATTTGCAAGAAATCCCCGTGCGCGTCAAACATGCGCCGGCCCATCTCAACGTCACGGTTGTGCCTTCCACCCTGGCGCTCACGGTGGAAGGCGGAGAGCGGCTCTTGCTCAATCTCAATCGCGAAGCGGTGAGCGCCTCTATCGACTTTTCGCACGCGACCGACAACGAGTTCGAAGGCCATCCGCCCGAAATCGTCACGCCGCCGGGCGTGCGTTATCGCAATGTAAAACCGGCTTTATTCAAACTCATGATGGAGCGCGGCAATCATGCCCCTTCTCGCCATTGAAACTT
>CAYNDW010000476.1:0-1549 GCA_964395375.1 uncultured Cytophagia bacterium | reverse complement strand
GATGAAACCTGCGCCGCGGTGCTGGCTGACGACGCGCGCTTGCTTTCGAACGTCGTGGCTTCGCAAGAAATTCATGAACAATACGGCGGCGTGGTGCCGGAATTGGCTTCGCGCATGCACTTGCAACACATTGCCGGCGTGGTGCGCAAAGCGCTCGACCGCGCGGAGATTGCGCCCGCGCAGCTCGAAGCGATTGCCGTCACGCACGGGCCGGGCTTGATCGGCTCATTGCTGGTCGGTTTGAATTTCGCCAAAGGCCTGGCGCTCGATCTCGGCGTGCCGTTGCTCGGCATCAATCATCTCGAAGGCCATCTTTTTTCCAACAACATTACGCCCGAAGGCCCGCAGCCGCCGTTTCTCGCGTTGATCGTTTCCGGCGGTCACAGTATTCTCGCGCAGGTGGAAGATTGGGCGCACTATCGCATTCTCGGTGAAACGCAAGACGACGCCGCGGGCGAAGCCTTTGACAAAGTCGCGCGCATTTTGGGCCTGCCCTATCCCGGCGGCCCGCAAATCGAGAAACTTGCGGCGAGCGGCAATCCGCATGCGATTCCTTTTCCCGTGGCGCGATTAAAAGACGCGCCGTTTGATTTTAGTTTTAGCGGATTGAAAACCGCAGTGCTCTATCACGTGCGCAAAGTTTTGGGAAATGAGACTGCAACTTCCAGCGCGCAGCAGAGTCTTACCCAAGCGAGGGCCGACATTGCGGCCTCGTTTCAACATGCGCTGCTCACCGCGATACTTGAAACCACGGCGCGCGCGCATGAGCAGTTTCCCGTCGCGGCGGTAACGCTGGCGGGCGGCGTGGCGTGCAACAAGGCGTTGCGGCAAGCAATGGTAGAACTCGGCAAAACGCGCGGCTTTCAGGTATTCTATCCGCCGCCGATCTATTGCACGGACAATGCCGCGATGATCGCGCGCGCCGCGGCGTTGCGGCTCGCGCATCAACGAGAGAAAAGCATTCACGATTTCCAGCTCGCGCCCGTGCCGGGGTTGAAACTGGGATCCGCCGGGTGACAGCTTCACTTCAATTTGTCATGCAGCAGGAATCCCTTTAACACGACAACGTTAAGTCGCAACATCTCTTATTGTCATTCTGGAAGAACCTTCCCTCGTGCTCGCAACACCTTTTGTTATTGAGAGGTGTTCGCAGTGCGAGGGAAGGTTCTTCCAGAACGATAGGTCTGAGTACGGGATCAATTCTAGAACTTACGTGGTAGTATTAAGCGCCGGCAAAATAGTCTCTGCGTAGGATCGCCGATTAAATAACTTTCCCATTTCTCAATCGCGAATAGACGCCAATCAACGCGAATTAAAAAGAATTAGCGTTCATTCGCGTTGATTAGCGGTTTGGAAAAATGGTCAGGTAATTTAAGTGGCGCTCCTAGCGTTCTCTCCAGTGCTCAAAAGGATTCCTTCTGAATGACAACGTTGGGGTGACAATCTTGAACGAAGCTTGATGATTCGCTCTTCTGCTTTCACATAAAACCGCGTTAGGATGTTGGATGAACTTCGATCTCAAGTTTTCTGCTTTCGTATTATATCCGCT
>CAYNDW010000475.1:0-5509 GCA_964395375.1 uncultured Cytophagia bacterium | reverse complement strand
GGATTCTGCGCAAATCTCAAGCAGTTTCCTACGCCTGAGCATTTTTTCAGTTGGACCGCTTTGCCGTTAGCGCCCACCCGCAATTGCCTCCAAGTCCCCCCTTGCATTTTGATGCAACACAGCAAACCCAAACAGATCAGATTTCTCGCCTGCCTGCATCTCGCTTACTGAAATCACAAAAAGATTTCGCCGCTTTGAATTTCTCCGGCGAATCTTCCATCTCGCTGCTTGACATTTGCAATCCCATCATATATATTCTCGCCCTCAAAAAAGCGTTTCCCCACAAATTTCAACTCACATCGTTGCCAGCACGCACTCATCATTGAAGGAGAGGAGATGCAGGCTTTCTTCAATCGCATGCGCGATAACCTATTCAAGACTCAGGTCTGGAAATCCATGTTCCGGCACGATTACGAAGATTCCCAGCGTAATCGGCTCTTGCAAGTGCTCGATAATTTTTGGATGCACCTCCACCCCACCAAGCTGCCACGCCACGGCACGTACATTCGTTTCACGTGGTGCATGGGCGGCATCACCTTTCTGCTCTTTCTCGTCACCGCGGTCACGGGCGTATTGCTCATGTTTTATTATCGCCCCACCGCGGAGTATGCGTTCGCGGACATGAAGTATCTGCAATTCGACGTGCCGTTCGGCATGTTCTTGCGCAATATGCACCGTTGGGCCGCGCATGGTATGGTCATCGCCGTTTGGCTGCACATGTTCCGCGTGTTCCTCACCGGCTCGTATAAACCGCCGCGCGAATTCAATTGGGTGGTCGGCGTGATTCTTTTGACCACGACGCTGTTGCTCTCCTTCACGGGCTATCTGTTGCCGTGGGATCAACTTTCCATTTGGGCCGTGACGGTCGGAACGAACATGGCGCGCGCAACGCCGCTGCTTGGCCACGAAGGTCCGTTCGGTCCGGAACTCGGCATGCGTCCCGATAATGACGTGCGCTTCTTGCTCCTGGGCGGCACGCAGGTTGGCCCACCGACGCTCCTGCGTTTCTATGTGCTCCATTGCATCTTCCTGCCATTGTTTGCCGCGGTGTTTATCGGCGTGCATTTCTGGCGCGTGCGCAAAGATGGCGGCATTTCCGGCCCGCTGTGATCGAGGCCGAAAGCATTTTGAATTTTAAATTTGAAATGAGAAGCCATTACCGTAGGTGCAGCAACATAAAGCCTGCTGTAAGCGGATTTCATAAGTAAGCGGATAAAGCAAAAAGCTGTCTCCGCGATATTCGTTAAATCCGCTTACAAAAAATGCTTTGAAATAATTCCCGACTCATCGCTTCGTTTAGGAGCAGCAATGGAAAATCTCAAAAATATTCTGAGCAACGCCGACAACATTCCGGTCGTTGGCGTGCTCTTTCTTCTCATATTTTATGTCTGGCTGTGGTGGAAGCAAGCGAGCGCAAACGACAAGCGCATTGCCAACGGCGAATACGAAAAGATGAAGGAAGAGAACCAAGATCGTATTCACACGTGGCCGTATCTCACGCGCGTGGAGTTTCTGTCTTCGATCATTATAATGATCATTCTCACCGTGTGGGCGATCGTGCTCGACGCGCCGCTCGAAGATCCGGCGAATCCTTCACGCACCCCCAATCCTTCCAAAGCGCCGTGGTACTTTCTCGGCTTGCAAGAAATGCTCGTGTACTTCGATCCGTGGATTGCCGGCGTGGTGTTGCCCACCATCATCATCGTCGGACTCATGGCGATTCCATACATCGACTTGAACAAAAAAGGCAACGGCTACTACACCTTTAAAGAGCGCCGGTTCTCGGTCTCGATCTTCCTGTTCGGCTTTTTGGTTCTGTGGATTTTCTTGATCATCATGGGCACGTTCCTGCGCGGGCCCGGCTGGAATTTCTTTGCGCCGTGGGAGTTGTGGGATGCGCACAAAGTCGTGGCGATGACCAATGTGGATTTGCATGAACATTTCGGCATTCGCTCCAAACTCGGCGCGAACATTTTCGGCTTTACCATCATCGCGCTCTATTTCGGCTTGATGCCGTTTGTGTGGTATATGAAAGACAAGCTCGGCTTTTTGAAAAAACTCGCGCCCACGTTGAACGAACTCGGCCCGCTGCGTTATAACGTCACCGCGTTTTTGTTTTTGACGATGATGGGCTTGCCAATCAAAATGTTTCTGCGCATCGTGTTCAACATCAAATACATTTGGGTGACGCCGTGGTTTAATGTGTGATGCCAATCGTAGCGCAGACTTCCTTCCAGTCTGCAAAAGCTTTCCGTAAGCGGATGAAACGAATCTCGCGGATAAAGCAAAGACTTTTCCGCCGAGCGGCGCCGAAGCCTCCGAGATTCGCCGAAAAAAAACTTTTGTTCGACGACGCTCGGTGACTTCGGCGAAATTCGGTGGAGAGGCTTTTTCTGTGTGGCTCCGGCCCGTCTGGTTTGTACACGATCCGCTTACTTCGAGAAATCCGCTTATCGTAAATTTTATACGTTAGTCTTCATCTATCCGCTGGCAATATTTTTTCAAAAACCTCATTATCCGAACACGAGGAAGAAAAGGAGAGACTTTTGGCCAAGAGATCAGAAACTCCGATTGAAGAACGCGATTATAGCACCATATACTTCGTGTGCAGCGCATTGCTCGCGTTGACCACGTTTTGGGCCGTGCTCGATATGATTTGGGTGCGTTCGCCCTGGCAACGCACGCAAGTGCAATTCAACGCCATGGAGCGGGACCAGCTCATGACGCAGCGCGCGGAGTTGCAAACCCAAATGGATCAAAACGCCTACGCCGAGCTTGAAAAAAGTTTGACGGCCGCAAAGGCCGAATTGCAAAGCGATTCCTATAAACAGGCGTTAGCAGACTCCGCGCACGTGGCGGCGGAAATTGCCAAGGCCGTGCAAGAATATCGTTTTGCCAAAAGCGAAGCCGACGCGGAATACTATCTCTTTAAAGAAGCTCAATATCACCACGACGAAGGCGCGGAAAAAGCGCATGGCAAGAAGTATGAAGACGTCACCGCCAAAGCCAATCAATGGAAAGAAACTTGGGACCAGGCCGAAGCACGCAAGCTCCTCGTGCTCAAAACGCTTGCCGAGCAACGCCAAAAGATCAGCGATCTGCAGGCCCAAAAACTGGCGATGACTAAAGAAATTGACGACCTCTCGTTCCGCCTCGACCGCATCGACGAGCGCAGCATCAAGATTGAGCAAGTCGTGATGAAGGAGTTCGTCAAAGGCAATTTTCAAAACTTCATCAATAACGTCGATCGCTGTCACACGTGCCACACCGCCATCTCCCGCAAAGGTTTTGAAAACCTCGCACAGCCGTTTGCCACGCATCCCGCACTCGACACTTTGCTCAAAATTCATCCGGTGGAAAGATTCGGCTGCGCGCCGTGCCATGACGGACAAGGCTCTGCGCTCCAAAGCGTTAAATTCGCGCATGGCGACGTGGCGCATTGGGAGCATCCGCTGTTGCGTGGGCCATTCGCTTATTCGGGCTGCAACAAATGCCACGCGAATGATCTCCGCACCGATCATGCGCCGAGCTTGAACAAATCGAAACGCATGTTGGTCGATCTCGGCTGTTATGGCTGTCATGAAATTCGCGGCTTCGAAAACGCGGAGCGCATCGGCCCGAGTCTCGCGCGCATATCGCAGAAGCTCGAACCGAGTTGGACTTATGGCTGGATGCGCAACAATCGCGAGTTCCGCCAACACACGCGCATGCCCAATCCGATGTATACGCACGAAGAAGCGGTTGCGGCCACGGCTTATCTTTACAGTGTCTCGGAAAAAGATTCGTGGACGCCGGCGCGCATGTCCGCGGTCGGCAATGCACCCAACGGCGAGAAACTTATTTCCACGGTGGGATGCAAAGCCTGCCACATCGTAACCGAAGAAGATCGCCAAGGCCGCACCAATGGTTTGAGCTACGATGTAGCGCCCGATCTGGGCGTAGCGGGCACGAAAGCCAAACCGGAATGGCTGTTCGATTGGATTAAAAATCCGAAGCACTTTTCACCGGAAACGCGCATGCCCAATCTGCGGCTCTCCGATCAAGAAGCCGCGGACATCACCGCGTATCTCACGCAACTCTCGCGCAACGCCAACGTGCCCGAGAATTACAAAGCTTCGTTGCCCGATTTGAACGACGAGAATCTTATCAAAGAAGGCCGCGCTGTGGTTCGGAATTTCGGTTGCCATGGCTGCCACGTGATTCCCGGCATGGAAAACGAAGGCCGCGTTTCGGTGTCGTTGAATGAGTTTGGCGCAAAGGTCGTTGATGAATTATTTTATGGTGATGCGCTTGCCAACAAGACGGTTGCGAAAACATGGGAAGGATGGACCCTCGGCAAACTGAAAAACTCGCGCTTGTATGCGACCGAGGCCGTGGTGCAGCGCATGCCGAACTATGAAATGTCCGACGAGGACGCGACCACGATGGCTGTGCTCTTGCGTTCGTGGGATGGCCGCGTGATCGGCGAACGTTATGTGAAGCCTTATCACGGCAAAGATGAAAGCATTCACCAAGGCCGCTTGCTCGCGCGCCAACTCAATTGCACCGGCTGCCACATCATCGAAGGCGAAGGCGGCGACATCGTGCCCTCGCTCACTTCCGCGTTGATGAAAGAAGGTCTCGATGAAACCGCGGCCTCGGCTTACGCGCCGCCGAATCTTTTAGGCGAGGGCCAGAAAGTGCAAAGCGCATGGCTCTTCCACTTTTTGAAAGAGCCGGTGACCGGTCAGATTCGTCCGTGGTTGCGCACGCGCATGCCGAATTTTGAACTGAACGACGCCGAAGCCAACACGCTTATCAACTATTTCAAGTCGCTGTCGAATGAAGCCGCGGGCTTTACGTTCTTGCCGAACTATCAATTGACCGCGGAACAAAAGTCCGGAGCACAACAACTTGTCGCGCCGGATAATCTCGCGTGTTTCTCTTGTCATCAACAAGGCAGCAAAAAACCCGAAGGCCCGCCCGATGGTTGGGCGCCCGATCTCGCGATGGCAAAAGAGCGCCTCGATCCCAATTGGATCGCCGCATGGATTCGCGACCCGCAAGCTTTGATGCCCAACACGCGCATGCCCTCGTTCTATCCGGATTCTTATCCGCCGCAAATTCTCGACGGCGATCCGGAGAAACAGATCACGGCCTTGCGCAATTATCTTTTGAGTTTGGGACAGTAAAAGAATAAATGTAGCCTTGCCCCCTTGTGGGGCATTGATGGAACACGAAACTGCATTGTTCCACCATCCGCCCACAAGGGGCGGGGACTACTCCAAAGAGTTTTTATAGAAAAGGAGACCGAACTTGTCCGAAGAAAAGAAAGCCCCCGAAGCCGCGGCTGCACCCGCAGCGCCGACCACCGCGAAACCCGGCTCGCGCTCAACTTTAACCAAGCCGCTCGAACCCGGCTCGATTTGGATGAGCCGCCGCAATTTTCTATCACGCGCCGGTTGGGCCGCGTTCTTCAGCTTCTTGGGAACGATGCTGATCGGTTCTGTCCGCTTCATGTTTCCGCGCG
>CAYNDW010000474.1:0-5514 GCA_964395375.1 uncultured Cytophagia bacterium | reverse complement strand
AGAAAGGCGTTTTCATCCCACTTGAAAACGTATAAAAGCCAAGTCGGTTTATAAATAATGGCGGTGGCTAACAAAGCGTGCACCTGACGTGTGGGATTCTGCGCGAGTTACAAGCATTTTTCTGGCTTCGAGTTTTTCCTGCTCCCAAACAGAATCCAGGCCCGCCCACACGCAGGTAACGCAAACCGTTAGTGGCAAACATAATAAGGACACAAGAATGAATAAAATATTCTTTACAATAATATTCGGGGCAATTCTTATCATTCCAACTTATGGACAGATAACGAATAAGGCCCGGACGACAAAACGAATTGAAACCTACTTAACGCGAGTTGAAAAAGTTGGTTTTTCAGGAAGTGTTCTGGTTGCAATTGAGGGCAAGGAAGTTCTATCAAATGGTTACGGATTTAGAAACGCTGAATTGAAAGAAATGAATACGCCTTCTACAATATTTGATATCGGTTCAATTACGAAGCAATTTACTGCTGCTGCAATCTTAAAATTAGAAATGCAAGGCAAATTAGCGACCAATAATAAAATATCATTGTATTTCCCCAATGTGCCAGTTGACAAGCAAGCCATTACTATACACGACTTACTGAGACATCAATCAGGACTTCCAAGTGTTGTTGGGGGTGACTACGACAAAATAACTGAAACGGCTTTTATTGATTCAGCAATGAAAGCACCTTTAAGATTTAAATGCGGGACCAAGTTCTCTTATTCAAATATTGGGTATAGTTTATTGGCCATAATAATTGAGAAGGTTTCTGGTCGGTCTTACGAGGAATACCTATATAAAAATCTTTGGCAACCAGCCAAAATGGAATCAACGGGATACACACGACCCAATTTCAATAAAGACGAGATAGCAATTGGTTACAAGGATGGAAAATTATGGGGAAAACCAACCGAAAAAGAATGGGATAAAGATGCACCTTATTGGAACTTAAAAGGAAATGGTGGAATACTTTCAACCACTGAAGATCTCTATAAGTGGAATCAGGCCTTTTTAACTGATGATATATTATCTAAAGACGCAAAACAAAAATACTTCCACCCAAAATTAAGAGACAATGAAGACACGAATTCGTACTATGCATATGGCTGGGATGTTCATAAAACCGATAGAAACAGTAGCCTGATTCAACACAATGGATTTAATGGAATATTCTATGCAGACTTTTTCAGATTTGTTGATGAGAATGTTGTAGTTATTTCTCTTTCGAATCAGGCCAGCAGAAATTTTATGAATATCAACCACCAACTGGCAAAGATTATTTTTGACCCATCTTATAAACCAACTATTCCTATTGCAGACAATGAAGCTAACCGTAATTTTACGCAAAAAATAATCAACATTATCTTGGCTAAAGGACTTGAAACAGCAAAAAAGACATATATGAATCGAAATACGGAGACCAACCTTTTAGAATTTGAAATAAACACCAAGGGTTACGACCTTCTTTCCGGAAATAAAATTGACCAGGCTATCGCCATTTTTGCAATGAACGTTTATGCGTTTCCACAATCAGCCAATGCCTTTGACAGCTTAGCCGAAGCCTATATGGGAAAGGGTGACAACGAGTTAGCAACTAAATACTATAAGAAAAGTTTATCGTTAAACCCCGAGAATGCAAATGCAGAAGAAATGCTAAAAAAACTTGAAAAATAAAAACTGCCCCTAACCTGCTGTTGCTCGTTGCCGCGACCAGCGCGGCATAATTTCCGATGGCCGTGCTCGCAAGGTCGCGCAAGAGAACCGGGCGTTAGCCCGCTTACAATACCCACCTCGCTGCAAAGCCTATGGGATATTTTTAGGAAGGATCGACGATACCGGGAGGGATTTTTTTTAAGATAAGCACATGGCCGCGGGAGAATATGAAGAGAAGATAAAACACCGCAGCGCAATTCAGACCCCCCACAAAAAATGCCTGCCCCGGCTGCGTCTTCGTTAATTTTCAGAATGCGGAGCGAAAACGCGCGACGACGAACGCCAACTCTTTTTCACCACACCACCTGCTCTTTCAAATAGCGCCGCGTAATGGCGTGATGATAATCCTTCTCATGAGGCTGGAAGATGTTGCGAAAGGAACGAGCAGGCGGCCTTAAAGCGCGCTGTGACTCGCGTTCGCGGTGCGTTGCAACGTGGCAATGGCCAACTTCTTCGCGCCCGCGCGTTTGGCGAGGGCGAGCATTTCCAAAGTTTGTTTGTGCGTCGCTTGTTTGTCCGCGCGAATCATGACGAGGCGTTCAGGATGCTGCGCAAGGATTTGGCGCAGTTCGGCCTCCAGTTGGGGCTGGGGCATCGCGGTTTCATTCAATGCGACTTCGCCGGTGCGCGTTAAAGTGAGGGTGACATGGTCCTGCGACTTTGCTGCGATGGTCGCGGCTTTGGGTAAATCCACGGGCAACGCGCTTTGATTATCCAACCTCGGCGCGGTGACCATGAAGATGATGACCAACACCAGCGCGATGTCGATCAACGGCGCAAGCTGCATATTGGTAATCGTGCCGTCGCCGGAAGAGCTTCCTGCATGCATCTCACCTGCTCCTGCGTTTGACAATCGACAATTCCTTTGCGCCCGCCTGGCGTGCGGCGTCCAGTGCGGACACCATGCGCTCATGAATCACTTCTTCCTCCGCGCTGATCACGACCTGCTTCTTCACGCTCGCGGCCAAAACGCGACGCAAGCTTTCGCTCATGTTCGCGGACGAGACCGCGGCGTTATTGAGCACGGCGCTGCCGTCGCGTTTGAGATGAAGCTCCACGCTCCTCTCGGTTGGCTCCGGGCTCGCAGCCGCCTGTCCCGCTTGCGGCGCGGAAATCGTAATGCTCGAAGGCACGAGCAGCGGCGCCATCACCATGAAGATCACCACCAACACCAACGCAACGTCGATCAACGAAGTGAGATTGATCTCGGCCATTCCCCCATTGCCGCTTTGTAATTTGCTCTTCATCTTAGTCGGTTAAGAGTTGCGTTAATTCATCCGCACGAAGCCGATGGGATAAACCACGCGCATGATGCCGCTGGCGATGGGCGGATATTTCCAGCGGCGAATGGCTTCGATGATCTCTTGTTGAAAATCGGGCAGTGGGATGTCGGATTTCATAATCACGACTTTGCTCACGGTGCCGTCGGCATTGATCGAGACTTCTACGTTGACGATGCCGCCGATATCGGGGTTCGCTTTCAAATATTTTTCGAAGATATATTTCAAGCGGCCCATGTTCTCATTCAGCACTTTGCGCAACGACTCTTCGCCGCGCGCGCCGAGCGCTTCTTGCGAGCCGCTGACTTCGCCGAGTTTTTCGATGTTGACGCGGCCCTTCTTCTCCAAATTCACGGACTTTTGCGCGCCGATATCGCCTTTGAGAATTTCGTCAATGCCCGCGCCGCCGCCGCCCTTGCCTTCGCCCAATATGCCCGCGGCGAGAATCGCATCGAGATCGGAGCCGCCGCCGGTTTTGGAACGGCCCGCGGAAAGCTTCGTCTTCTTCCCGTTTTGATCCAAGCCTTCGGCGAGATCTTTTTGCACGAGCGATTCGATCAAACTGCTGCTGTTGTCGCTCACGCCCGAGCCGCCCAAGAGTTTGAGCACGCCCACATTGCTCAAATCAACGCCCTGCCCCGGATCGTTCGTCTTCTCGCCATAGCCTTTCTTTTCCCCTTCTTTATCTTTCGTCGAGTTTTGCTCTTGTTTGTCGCTGTCCTCTTTTTTCGAATCGCCCGAGGCGACTTTGGTTTCCACGCGGCCGATCTTTGCTTCCGGCGGTTTCACCGCGGCTTTCGGAATGAACTTCGAAACGCGCGCAATGGTTTTCTGCACGTTGACTTCCGGCGGCGGCAGCGTGAACTTGATGCCGCTCGCCCATTGCACCAAACCGAAATGAAAGATGAGCAAGCCGGTGAGCAGGCCGCGAAACAAGCCGTCTTCGCGCAAGCCGTTCATAAAAACTTTGGCGGGCGAGAAGGCCTCGAAATCGAGCGCCACCGCGCTCGACATGCGCTCGCGCTTAGGCTGTGCGGTTGGCATCACGATCTTAGGCGCAACCGGAGCCGGAGCCGCGCTCGGCCTCGGAGGCGGTGGCGGCGGAGGCGGCGGTGGCGCAACAACTATCGGCGTGTTGTCAAAACCAAATTCGATGCGCACGTCGGAGATTTGCACGAAGCCGGTTTTGCCGACGGTCAACATCATGGTCGGAAAACCCTCCTTCTGCGGCAAGAGGTCTTGCGCGATCAAATCGTTGAGCGAAACGCGGCTGGCGCCGGAGTTGACTTCGCCCTTGCAGTTGGCGGGCAAACGCAACTCATAACCGTTGGCCGCGGGCACAAACATACGCAGCTTGGCGGGCATGCCTTCGCCGGCAAGCGTCAAATCGCTGTCGCCGCCGCGGCCAATCACGAAGCTGTCTTTCACATCCAAATGCCGCTCTTGCACGTCGCCGTTGCGCACGATGCGCAGCTTTAAATGATATGTTCCCTTCATTCCGTTTCTTTGATTAGGAGGCCTGACCATACACGGCCAATTGCATGTTGTTGTACCCGTTTTTGCCGCAGGTAAACATCACGCGTTTAATGATGGCGAACGGCGTATCGCGATCGCCCATGATGTCAACCACGCCGTGAAAGCCGAGGTGCTTGTCTTGCTCGCCCAAACCTTCGGCCACGGAGCGCGCGAATTGCAGGGCTTGATCCAATTCCGGAATGAGCAAGTCCGGACGCTTCGTCACCTCGCTCACTTTCACCAGCGGCTTGTCGTCGAACATCACCCATTCTTTGGTGATGGAAATAATCGGCGAAGCTTTCGGCCGTTTCACGCTGCTGGAGTTGGGCAACGTTAAGTCCGCGGCCACGGTCGAGATTTGCCCTTCCGCGCTGAAGCTCTTCAAGAGGAACACGAGCAAGATCGTGAACATGTCCATCATCGAAGTGAGCCGCAAGCTGAGGTTGAGTCCTTTGTTGCGCCGCTTCACCACGTTCAATGTGCCGCTGGAATTTCCAAGATTCAGCATACTCAACCTGAAATCGAAATATTCGGAAAGCCTTGTTCGCGACAGCGATCCATGACTTGAATCACGATGTCGTACTTGATTTGATCTTGCGGCGCGACCACCATGTCCGCCGCTTCGGGAAACTTTTGTTTGATCTGCGTCAGTTGCGTTTTGAGCGCGTTATAGTCGTAGCCGTTCGCCGATTTTTTGATCGCCGGAAAACTGAACGTCGGACTATTCACCTGCATGCCGTTCTCGTCGATCTCCAATGTGCTGAGAATGGATTGCTTCGGCAGCTCGGTGGTCGTTTGCGTCACGCTCGCGCCGGTGTTCAACTGCGGCAGCGACATATCCAGCACCGCGATGTTGACGAACTCCGCAGTGACCAGCAAGAAGGGCACGAGGATCAAGAACAAGTTCATGATCGGCGTCATCTCGATATCGTCGCCGCTCTTGCGGCGCTTGCGCCCGAGTGTGGCTTTGAGATTCATCGCTCTCCTTTGGCGCGCGTCAAGAAT
>CAYNDW010000473.1:0-5517 GCA_964395375.1 uncultured Cytophagia bacterium | reverse complement strand
CGGTACCGGTCGATCGAGTAGCTCATCGACTGGAACGTATAGAAGGAGAGGCCGGTGTCATCAAAAACAAAACGCTCGTTGCGCGTATCGAACACGTTGAAGACTTTCGCGAAGAACACAAAATCGACGTTGCGCACGCGCAGGTTTTTGAACACGCGCAAGTCCACGTTATTCTGCCAGGGTTTGTTGCCGCTGTTCGTGGCCGGAACGTAATTCGCGTTCGGAATGTTCGGCGTGTGCGGCCAGCCGCTACTGACTTTGCCGATGAAGCTCACGCCCCAATTATTCGGTTCGCTCACCGTCACGGTGGTATTCAACACGTGGCGTTGATCCCAATCCAGCGGCGCGATTTGCTTTTCTTCTTCAATGCCCGAAATCGCGCTGAAGAAAAACGCGCCGTCGCGCACCGCGTTGCCGTCCGCGGTTTGGAAAGTGTAATCGATCCACGCCGAAAGCTTCGTTTGCGCATCGTAGCGTTTCGTGAGGCTCAACGTAAAGCCTTTCACCGCGCCGTAATCTTTGTTGAGATAAACATTGTAACTGCTCGGCCCGAATTGCGCGGACTCATAGCGAATCGATTGCACCGCGAGCAAGTCGCGAATGTCTTTCGAGAACAAACTCATCTCGAGCGCGAGCGCATCGCCGAGCTGTTGCTGCAAACCGAACTCGTAGTTGACCGTTTTCTCCGGTTTCAAATTCGAATAGCCGACCGAAGGCGCGAGGCCCGCGCCGAAAATCTCACTGCTATACAAACGCCGCAGCGCCGGCATTTGATAAAAGTGACCATAAGAAAAATGCAAGATGCCTTTGTCCGTGATCGGAAACGCCACACCCAAACGCGGCGAGACGCGCTCTTTCACCGTGGCTTGCGCGCGCTCGCCTTGTGGATTCAGCAAGTTTAAAAAATAATCGCTGTTGGGATCGAAACGATCATAACGCACGCCGGCATTAATGATCATGTCGTTGTATTCGATCTTGTCCTGCAAATAGGCCGAGGCTTGCAACGCGTCTTTGTCATACAGCGTGTGGCTGGGTGATTCATTCGCGGGGAGCACGGTGGGCCGGCGGTATTCCTGATTGTTGTACAGGATCGTGATGTTCTCCTCGCTCAAATCATCTTGGCGAAAGCTCACGCCGGCTTTGATTTCATGCTGCGTCGTAAACTGGCTCGTGAAATCGATTTTACCGCCCAAGGATTTCGAATCGCGATACACGTGGCCCATTTGCGTGCCGCCGAAAGCATAGGTCGCGGAACTCGGCGTGCCCACGATGCGCGTGGTCGGCACATAACGCGCATCGAGCGGATCTTCAAACACGTACTGCCGAAAGCGCGTGGTCGCATAAAAAAAGTTCGCTTCGTAAAAACTCTTTGTGAACGCGTGGTTCAATTTAAAAGAGTAATTGTAGCTGTCTTCTTCGTAGTTATACGTGCCGTCCGGATTGAAGCGATAGTCATGCTCATAGAGCCGATAGCGGCCGCCGTCGAATAAAATCTGCGAGAACAGTTTGATCTTCGAGCTGAGGCGATAGGTAAGTTTGCCGATGAAATTATAATCGCGCCGGGGATTCATCGGCACAAACGCGCCGTCGCCCTTGCGCTCAATGTACCAATTGTTGTCGTTGCGGAAATTCGCGGAATCGCCGGGCAAGTGTTCGCGCACGCCGTAGCGCGAGCCTTCGTTGTCGTCATAACGGCCCGTGACGTTGAACGTCAGCTTGTTGGTTCCGCCGATAAAGGGCACCGGCCCGTTGAGCGTTGCGTCGAACACATAGTTGGCAAAAGGCTGCACGTCGTCTATGTTATAGAAAATGTCTTTGCCGGTGGAAATATAGTCGCCGGTGTAAGCGGAAAAACTGCCGGTATAATCCGGGCCGCCTTCCGCGGTTTGGATGTTGACGATGCCGCTCATGGCATTCCCGTATTCCGCGTTGAACGCGCCGCTGATCACTTTCAGTTCGGTCACGGCTTTGTTCGAAATGTTGTTCGCCAAGCCGTTCGTGAAAAACGGATTCACTACCGGAATGCCGTCGATGTAATAGCCGATCTCATTCGAGCGGCCGCCGCGAATGTGGAGTGCGCCGTCCGCGCCGGTGTTCACGCCCGCTTGCGTGGTGAGCACGCCGATGAAGCTTTCCACCGGCAAATCTTTGATCTCGTCCGCGGTTTTGATGTTCTGTGAGGCGGTCAAATCTTTTTGCACGAGTGGGCGCTCGGCGATGACCACGATCTCTTGTCCCTCGAGTGTTTCAGCGGCCATTGCAAAATCCTGCCGCGTGGTGTTGTCTACACTCACGCGCAAATTTTCCACATGCACCGTCGCATAACCAAGCGACGAAGCGCGCAGCGTGTATTTGCCCGAGGGCACGTTGAGAATCACATACTCGCCCTTGAGATTTGTAGCGGCGCCGAGCGTCGTGCCTTCGAGCAGCACATTCGCGCCGGGCAAGGGCTGCTTCGTTTCTTTATCGAGCACCGTGCCCGCGATCTTGCCGCCGACGGCGAAGAGAGGGGCGGCGCTCATCAGCACGAAACTCAACAGGCACGGCAAAATTCTTTTGGTGACAAGCGACAGCATGAAAACCTCCACGAAAATTCACAGCTCAAGTTTTGTTGAAAACAAAGCGTCCGGCGAGAATAAAGCACGAGGAAGAACAGCGGGGTGGTAATTCTATGGTTCACTCATGAATCGGTCGCGCCTTCGACGGGAACGCTTCGTTGATACGGTTGGATCGTTACCAGATTGGGGATCGAAGCATAATGTTTTTGATTGAATGTATGCAAAGGGAGTTGTAAAGCAACCGCGGTTTCACCAATCAAAGCATCAAGAAGACCCAGCGCATGACGGAGGCGATAACGGATAAACACAGACAAGGCTTCATCACATGTTGCCGGTGTAGGCCAAACAACGCCGTATGAAGCAACCGTTTTTTCGATCTTTTGCTGTTCAACTTTGTTTCTGCAATCCTGAATCAACTCCATTACCACGAACCCCGGCAACGCGATTTCCTCGTCATTTAAAGAAGCCAGCCACGCCATCGCAGGTGGATGCTTTCGCAAGAGATCGATCATAATATCACTATCAAGCAGCAGCACTTTTTAACCCTCACCGGTTTTGTGCTTGTTCCCGAAGTTGACGGGCATAAACAGCGCTATCTGCGAGGTCATTGCGATCTTCCCACAGCCCGATGAGTTCGGACTGCAACAGTTGACGAGCGGTTAAGCGCGGGCGATTATCCGCAGCTAGGGCCTCTTGCAACAGGATCATCTCGATGTGCTGACCTTTCTTATAAGGCAATCCCGTCAGAAAGAGTTCGCCATCTTTCTCCACCGCTTGCTGGAGACGAATTGCTTCCATAGTTTTTTTGTCTGCGTTGTTATGTGGTAATTTGTTCGAGTGCAATTAACAAAAATCCTTTCGAAAAGCAAGCGCAAGATCGCAGAGAGAAAAGTCCGGCTTGCGCGCGACAAAGTTGCTTGACGAACAACAGTGCGCAAGCCGGCTTCCATTTCATCAAACTTCTTGGCTCTTTGCCTCTTATTTCATCAAAGTCATCCGAATCGACTGCCGATGCGCGCCGGACACGAGCGAGAGAATATAAACGCCGCTGCTCATGCTATTGCCGCGCTCGTCTTTGCCGTCCCACGTGGCGCGATACTCGCCTGCGGCGCGTTGGCCTTCATACAGCGTGCGCACCGCTTCGCCGAGCGCATTGTAAACCGTCAAGCGCGTGAAGCCCGCTTCGCCAATCGTATACGTGATCGTCGTCGTGGGATTAAACGGGTTCGGATAATTTTGCTCCAAACGATACGACGAGGGTTGATCCACGCCGCGATCGGCAACGCTCACGCCGACCGTGACTTTGGCCGTGTCCGGGCTGGTGGTGGTGAAGCTGTTCGTTGCGGCGTCCACGCCCGGAGGCGAGAGGAAGAACACGTGCTCGTTGGAATTTTCCATGAGTACGATGTTGCCCGCGGGATCGAACGCAATGCCGGCGCGCTCATTGATGTTGGAATCGCCGCCGTACAGCTCGACTTCGCTCACGAGCTGAACCACGCCCGGGAATGCTGAGTTGATATCATCCACGCGCCAAATGCCGTCGCCCGAATTGCCCGTGCCCGCGCGAGTGGAATAATAGAGCACATCATCCGATGCGATAGAGGGATCATCGCCGTGGTGAATTTCAATCTCGGCAATGCGAAACGTGAGATCGGCGCCCATGGACCACACCGCATTGGCGTCGCTTACGGGCAGCGTGCCGGAGATATCGAACTTGTACAAACCGAGCGGAGCGCCGTTAAGAGCGTTGTCCACACGAAAGCTGAGGTACATGAACCCGCCGTCGTCCAAAGCGACCTCACGCGGAAAGAGCGTGGCAAACTGCGCGACCACTTCGAGCGTGCCGGTGAAAACATCGTCGTTGCCGATCTTCGCGCGCACGACTCTTTTGTCGTCGCAAATGTAAAGCACCTTGTCCGCGCCCGTGCCCACGAACGCAAGGCCTTTGGGATTGGTCAAACCGCTCACCACGTCCGTCACCGTGCCGTCGAGGTTCAAGCGGCGCACTTTGCCGACGTTGATGTTGGAAAGATAAAAACGCTCGTTCTCGTCGAAGAGGCCGTCGATCATCGTAGCCGAGCCGCCGCCCCAATCAATCGTGCCGCCCGCGGAAATATCCGGCGCCAAAAGCGCCTTCGCTTCGCCGTCGGGCGTGAACGCCAAAATGCCTTTGAGCAAATTGCCGCCGCATTGGGCGCATAGGCCAGGCCGAAGAGCGGGCTTTTTTGATCGAGCACAATGTCCACGCCGCGCGTGAAGATGCCGATGCCGCCGGAGTCAAAGAACTTTTTCCACTCCGTGGTGGAAAGATTGGGTTGTTCCGCGGTGATTTCATAAAAATAATTCTTACCGGCAACCGCGCCGGTGCCGTCCCACGTTGCGGATTGCGGCCCGCGGCTCAATGCGCCCAAATCCGCTTGGTACACGGGCACGTCGGAGCCGATTTCTTTCACCGCTAATTTCACGACCGTGGCGTTATCGTTTAGAATAAAAGAAATTCTTGCGCCCGTGCCGTCGCTGAAATTGCCGTCAAACGGCGAGCCGTCGGGATTGGTCACTTTGAGCTGGCCCGCATAGACGTTCGCCCGCGCGTCATGCACGTGCGCCAACAACCCTAAGCTTACCAGCAGCATGGTAAAGCGCGTAGCTACTTTCATTGCGTAACGCCTCCTTGAGTTAGATAAACGACCTCGAAACGAATAGAAGAATGCGCAATTTCTTGCGCTAGTGACGTTTAAAGCTGAAAGCTGAAAGCCGTTTAATGATTTTTAATTTTCCAACACCCGCGAAAAATGCGCAGGTCTTTCTCAAACAAAAGTTCGTTGGCGCAGGAAGTTTTTTATGTAAGAAGAGCTAGCAAGATTGGACTTGGGCCGTTGCCTCGACGCGCAATCGCCGGCGCTTTGCTTCAAAGGTTTGTGACGCGAGATTGGGAGGGTTGGCGTATCGTTTTCCAGCA
>CAYNDW010000472.1:0-5518 GCA_964395375.1 uncultured Cytophagia bacterium | reverse complement strand
CTACACGACGCTCTTCCGATCTAAGCCGATTGCTGAAAGAAGAGGTCGATGAAGACGACATTGCGGCTATCGTAAGCCGCTGGACCGGAATTCCCGTTTCTAGGCTGGTCGAAGGCGAAATGGAAAAGTTGCTGAAACTCGATGAATTACTTCATCGACGCGTGATCGGCCAGGATGAGGCGGTGCAGGCTGTCGCCGATGCGGTCCTCCGCGCGCGTTCCGGCATCAAAGACCCCAATAGACCCATCGGATCGTTTCTTTTTCTCGGCCCGACCGGTGTCGGAAAGACCGAGCTGGCGCGAGCGCTTGCCGCGACACTCTTCGACGATGAGGCGAATCTGATTCGCATCGACATGTCGGAGTACATGGAAAAACATACAGTCGCCCGTCTTATCGGAGCGCCCCCAGGCTATATCGGGTACGAAGAAGGGGGGCAATTGACCGAAGCGGTCCGCCGACGTCCTTTCTCCGTCATTTTGTTCGACGAAATCGAAAAGGCCCATCACGACGTCTTCAATATCTTCCTGCAAGTGTTAGATGACGGTCGATTGACGGACTCTCAGGGCCGGACGGTCGATTTCAAAAATACCGTGTTGATCATGACATCGAACATCGGCAGCCCACAGATTCTTGAAGCGCAGCAACGGCGCGCTTCGTATGACGAGGTCCGTGCTCTCGTGATGGCGGAACTTCGAGAACATTTCCGCCCTGAATTCTTGAACCGCGTCGACGAAACCGTGGTCTTCCATCCGTTGGAAACGGAGCAACTCACCAAGATCGTGGAGATTCAGATCGAGCGGTTGCGGGGGCGTTTGACGGAACGGCGGATTGTTCTGTCGGTGACTCCGGCAGCCCTGCGGCATCTTGGCGGACGAGGCTACGATCAGGTCTATGGGGCGAGGCCCTTGAAGCGGTTAATCCAGCAGGAGATAGAAACCCCGATGGCGCGCCAGTTGGTCAAGGGAGAATTGCGCGATGGAGATACCGCGACTGTAGAACTGAAAGACGGGCGCATTGTCATCGTGCCGACGGTCACGGGATAAGATGGTACCCTACGTCACCCAATCGCGACTGACTTACCTTTCAGATCCTGAGTTGTGCCGCTGGCGCGGAGCTTGTCGATTTTCCATTCAGTGTCAGAGATCTGAATCACATGGCCTTTGATCGTATGGAACTCCCCTTTCGTGAGGGCCACGACGTCGGGCGCCTTCACCGCCATCTCTAAAATGACGGTTCCCGAAGCCAGATGGGTGAGCAGAAGACTCTTCGGGGTCTTCGTCACATCGTAGGCGCGCTGTTCATTCACCATCAGGGTGCTGTCATGAAGCTTCGCCGTCACTTTTCCTTCCACATTGAACAGGGCAAAGTTCACGAGCAAGGCGCCTGTGGTTGGCTTAAGCGACAGCTCAATCTGGGGAACGCCTTCAATTTCAATCATGCCGTCGGTATTGCGGTACAGATTCGAGCCCACTTCTACGTCCATCGGATGACCTCATTTCATGAGACTGTGAGAACGACTCATTATGACTTTTTGATACGATCCAGAATCAATGCGATACAACCGCCGAGCAGGCCCCCTCCCAAAATCGTTGTGAGCAGTTCGACCAGTTTGAGCCCCCATACAGACCCTTGAGTTTGCATAGCCTCCCGTATGCCGCCCTGCAGCATGATCACGGACAGCGCCATCGTCGCGCCGACTATGAACCACCAGAGAAAGACTTTCACGGTTGACCACATAGGGAATCCTCAAAACTCCATTCGACGGTCGAGACTGCGGTATTGAATCGCTTCAGCGACATGCAACGGTTCAATCTTATCAGAGCCTGCAAGGTCGGCAATGGTTCTCGCCACTCGCACAATGCGGCCATGGGCTCGAGCAGACAAGCCAAGTTTGGTCAATGCGCGCTCTAAGAGGTCTTGCGCATGGGTATCGAGACCACAGTACCGCTTTAGAAGCCGAGGCTTCAACTGCGCATTCGAGTGAATCCCGTCTTGGCGATATCGTTGGCGTTGCCGATCTCGCGCCGCCAGGACACGCGATCGAATCATGGAGGAACTTTCCGGCATAGCGTCATGATCGTGGAGGTCGCGGACAGAGACCGGTGGAACTTCGATGTGGATGTCGAGTCTGTCTTGAAGCGGCCCCGACAATTTGGCTCGATAGCGGCGAATCTGCTGGGGCGTGCAGACACATTCGCGTGTGCGATCACCATAGTATCCGCAGGGACAGGGATTCATTGCCGCGATCAGCATGAACCGCGCAGGATAGCGGAGCGACCCGCTGGCCCTCGTCAAGGTCACATGCCCGTCTTCCAGCGGTTGCCGCAATCCATCCAGAACCGGGCGGCGGAACTCCGGGGATTCATCCAGAAAGAGCACACCATTATGCGCCAAGGACACTTCCCCTGGGCGGGGAACTGTTCCGCCTCCGATCAATCCGGCATCGGAAATACTATGGTGCGGTGCCCGAAAGGGACGGACTGTCAGCAATGAATGACTAGCTGATAATTGCCCGGATACGCTATGGACGCGAGTGGTTTCGATTGCTTCCTCCGGTTCCATGAGCGGAAGAATCGTTGGAAGACGTTTCGCCAACATGGTCTTTCCGGACCCGGGCGGTCCCACCATCAAAAGATTGTGGCCTCCGGCTGCTGCGATCTCCAAGGCCCGTTTCGCATGTTCTTGTCCCTTCACATCGCTATAGTCGTCATCCTCTGACGGACGAGTGGAAAAAAACCGCTCCTGGTCCGAGTGAGTCGGACCCAGCGAAACCGTGCCATTGAGAAAGCCCACGGCTTCGGGAAGTGTGTGAATGGGATACACCGTCACACCCTGGATCACGGCCGCTTCTTGGCTATTCTCAGCCGGCAAGAGCAGCGTATAGTTTGGCCGGCAGGACATGCCAATGGATAAGGCTCCGGTGATCGCCTTAACCTGTCCGTTCAATGAGAGTTCTCCTACACAGACGCGGCCTTGTACATTCTGAGGCGAAATAATCTCTTCCGCGACGAGTATCCCGATAGCGATAGCCAGGTCCAGACCAGACCCTTCTTTTTTGATTCCCGCGGGAGCGAGGTTCACGGTGATTCTTTTTGCCGGGAAATGGAAACCTGTGTTCTTCAGCGCGGAGCGGACTCGATCGCGGCTCTCCCGTACAGTGGCATCGGGAAGACCGACAACTGAAAATTGTGGAAGTCCTCCGGCAATATCAACTTCCACATCGATCAAATGCGCGTCGATACCGACAAGCGCGGCACTCAGAACTTTTGCAAGCATGGATAATCCGATAGGCGGTGCAAGGCTGCTGGATTATAGGAACGTGGTTGTATTGTTTCAATCGAAACAATTGAAGACGGCAGGGAAATGGTTCCAATTCACTTGTCGTCATCATACCAATCGGAGCGCTAGCGCCATCTCCTGCCCTTCTGTATAATCGCTCGCTATGTCAGCCTTGCCTCACTCCCTGCGATCGAGACTGCAAGAATGCTCGTCGCACAGTGCCCTGTTCGGCTCTCTACCTGTTTGTTTTTTCCTGAGCGGCCTACTCATAGGCGCTAGCAGTCCCGTCTTAGCCCAAGTGTCTAGCCGTGGGGCCACCCCTCCTGGACCGATTGGAGCGTCGATGGCTGTCCTTGCCACGTTGCAAGATGCCGGTGTGCTTCCGCCAGAAAATACCCCCGATGCTAACCGCGTCATTAAGATTGTCATCCAATTTCAATCAGTATTTCTGAAAAGCGACGATCCGGACATCCAATCATTTCTCACTCGTGCATTGGCCACACAGGGAGGGAGCAGTACGGGCCATGCACTGTCTCGATTCCGTTCGACTGGCTGGACATCTGATGTGCTTGAGGCGCTCAGTGCAGAGTGGGCTGCCACGACGGTCGATCAGCAGAATCGATTGGCGCCGGGCTTTCGCCAATTCAATGTCGGCCAGGAGGATTTCGACTGGTTCATGGAACTCGTGATGAACGCGCGCATCGCCTTCACGCAACGGGGACAAAACATACACCAGGTATTCGCCCAAAGACGTCGGGAGATGCCGGGCGGAACACCATCACTTCAATAAGGAGGGCGCAATGGCCACAAAAGCGTATATCCTCATCAAGGTCAAAGCCGGACGGACAAAAGACGTACTGCAGTCTCTCAAGCGCCTTCCCGGCGTCGAACAAGCCCACTCCTGCTTCGGACGCCCGGACATTATTCTCTTCATCACAGTCACAGACGAACGGGCCCTCTCGGACGTGGTCATCACGAAGATTCATCAAGTTGAAGGGGTGGAAGAAACAGATACACACATCGTCGCCGATACGTAGGCCCGCTGAAGGGCTGAGGTTGAGGTTTACTCGCGCAAGGACGCGACGTGAACGCTGGCGCCGCGAAGTTCTGCTGAACGGTAGCAGGCGTCGGCCACCTCGACAGCGCGACATCCATCGCGTCCGGTAATAGGGGGCGGGCTGTTCGTCTCAACGGCATGGACGAAGGCGCGGAGTGCGGCAAGAATCGTCTGTTGTGGCTGGACACTTCTTTCAAACGGAGGGTTATCACCAATGATGCCGCTCACTCGCTGGTGAAACCAATCGGCGGCGATCTGCCCATCAGTCCCCACCCACTCCGTTCGCGCCACCCTCCCCGCTCTCACTCGTGCAACGTCCATGACGCATCGCAGGCCGCTTGCGGTCTGTATCTGCACGACCGCCATCGTGTCCGGAGCCACATCCGGCAAACGATCCAACTCGCAGCGGACGGCGACGATCTCCTCGCCAGTGAGAAAAGGGACCAGATCCAAGAGGTGAATCCCGAATTCCAGGAGTGCTCCGCGTTGACCGGGTATCGGTGAACGAACATGGGCGCTGGATTGTATTTCAATCCGGCTGGTGAAGGTGGCGTATCGGAGCGGACCGATCTCCGGCAAATGCTCTTGTAAAGCAAGAACTGTCGAATCGAAGCGAAGCGTCTGGGCGGTCATCAGCAAGAGCCCTGCCTCTTCTGCTGCTGCTACCATTATTCGCGCTTCGCGGCCTGTCGGCGCCAACGGTTTTTCAATGAGCATCGGCTTCTTCGCCTTCACAGCCTCAAGGCAAATCTCAAGACAGAGCGACGGAGGGGTCACCACGACGACGGCCTCGACCGACGGATCGGCAATCAAGGCGCGGTAGTCCCCATAAATAGGAACCTCTGTCGTCGGAAGCGAAGGCACCCCCTCCCCGATCCGTTTGCGGCAGAGGGCGGCAAGACTCACCCCTGGCAGGTCATGCAGAAGATGGTGGATATACCGGCTGCCATGACGGCCTGCGCCGATAAGACCGATTCGAAGCGACATAGATCCCATACCTCTCGTGAACGTGAGGGAACTCTACCCAGCATCGCCCACAAGATCAATGAAAACTCGAGCATGCGGTTCGATTGACAGTCCAGCCGCCCGATCCCTATAGTGGTCGCGCAGTATATGAACCGCTCGCTATAGAGACTCTATTTCACGAATCCTTGAAAGAGAAGAGATTGCCGCAATGACATC
>CAYNDW010000471.1:0-5533 GCA_964395375.1 uncultured Cytophagia bacterium | reverse complement strand
TATTGCGTGCAAACCGCAAGGCCGAATGCATTGCTTCCGCCGGAGGCTTTTCGCCGTAGCGACGCCGCGGCTTTGGATCAGGCCGAAAAATATAATTTGGCCGAGCCCGCGCAATATGTCGATCGCTACAACTCCACCGGCAGCAACCTCAGCAACTTCGATCAAGCCCTCATCACCGGCGATTTGAACGGCGACGGCCGCGACGACGTTGTTATCATCAGCATGTACGGCCATCCCTTCGTTTACTTGCAAACGAGTCATGATTACTTCCTCGACGCCACCGACTTTTCCGGTTTGAAAAAATGGGGCTATGTGGAGCAACGGCCCATGCTCGGAAATTTGTTCGACGCCGATCGCGACGGCGATCTCGATCTCTTCATTGCGTGCCAATATCGAAGCAATGCTTTCTTTCTCAATAACGGCCGCGGCCAATTCACCGAGGCCACGCAGGCCGCGGGCTTGGAAAATGAAGGCGGCAGCATCGGCGGCTTTGTCGCAGATTTTGACAACGACGGCTGGGAAGATTTATATGTGACGCGCGTCAATCGGCCCAATCTCATGTATCGCAATCGCGGCAAGGCCGCGGCCGACGGCGCCGCGCAGTTTGTCGACCTCAGCGCGGAGTCGGGCGAGGCCTGTTGGCCGAGCTTGAAGCATTCGCAAGGCGCGGCGCTCGCGGATTATGACAACGACGGGGACTGCGATATTTTCGTTTGCAATCTCGAAGCAGGCAATCGCCTTTTGCAAAACGACGGCACGGGTGTTTTCACGAACGTGACGGCGCAGGCCGGATTGACGGCGCGCGATCAAAGCTTCGGCGCGACTTTTTTCGACGCGGACAACGACGGCGATCTCGATCTCGTCGTCGCCAATCGCGGCAAGGATCGTTTTTATAAAAACCTCGGCGGCCGCTTTATCGAACAGAGCGAGCTTTTGGGCGGCAGCATGTCCGGCCGCAACTTGCTCATGTTTCCGGGCCGGCAGTTTGGGAGCAGCAGCTATGGCACGCTCGCGTTCGATTTCGACAACGACGAGGATTTGGACGTGTTCTTGAGTAACTTCGACGACGGCTTGTTCTTTTTTCAAAACGGCCTCAATGCTCCGGCCTCGGCGCTGCAATTTTTTCCCGAAGGCATCGTGAGCAATCGCTCCGCGGTGGGCGCGAAAGTTTTTTTATATGAAGCCGGAAAGTTGAATGTGCCGAGCGCTTTGCTAGGAAGCCGGCATATCGAATCCGCGAACAGCTTCGGGTGCAGCCCGGCGAAGGCGGCGCACTTCGGCGTTGCGCCGCACAAGTTATATGATGCGAAGATCGTTTTCCCTTCCGGCACGACGCGCGAAGTGCGCGGCATTCGCGGCGGCGATCGCCTCGTCGTGAAAGAGATTGCAGGCGTCACCGCGGAAGCGCTCAAAGCCAAACGCACGTTGACGGATTTGCTTTTCGGGTATCGCAGCCGCGAGCGTTATCTGCTCTTTGTGCTTGGCGCTTTGTTGTTGGCCCTCTTGCTTTATCTCGGCAGAAAAATCGTCGGCCTCGCGCAACGTGAATCGGGCCGCCTCGCTTTGCTTTATGGCGCAAGCCTGCTTTTCATTTTTCTATTTTGGTTCGCCGAGAGCGCGGCGACGTTCGTGTTGCGTCCGCTCGTTTTCAGCGGCGTGCTCACGGGCTTGGCCCTTGCCGGCATGCGCACGCAGCGGCTCTATCGCGGCCGCGTCGCGTCGATGGAAATGCTGCACGCGCGCCTCAATGCTTTCGGCCACGGCAGCCTCCTCCGCCAGCTCATGGATCGCCTCGCGTTTTATTCAGAAAATCTCGAGCCGGCAGCGCCGCTTTCCGAAGAAGCGCGCCGCAGATTGCTCGAAACCGCGGGCGGCATTGCGCATTTTTTAAAAGATGAAATCGAAGCCATTCGCGCTTATCAAGCGAGCAACAATTTTGCAACGGATCTCGCCTATCGTTTGGACGATGCGTGGGCCGTGCTCAAGCGCGTGCTCAAACGTTTGCAAGATAGTCTCGCGCAGCCGGAAAGCTTCGATCACGGCGCGCTGCAAGCCGTCGCGAAATTGCAGGAGCAGATGCGTGGTTTGATCGCCGAATTTAAAAGCCGCGCGGAACGGCACTATCGCGCCGAAGTTCCAGTGGTCATCAAAGATTTTTTACGCCAACTCGAGCACGAAGGCGTGCGCGCACATTTGCCGGAGACGCTGCCCGGCGCGCGCGTGCTGCCTTCCGATCTTGTGTACGTGTTGGATGAGCTGGTGCAAAACGCATTGCGCCATATCGAAGGCCGGCGCCCGCACGTCATCATTGCCGCGCGACACGCGATCGATGAAATTCACATTGACGTGCGCGACAACGGCTGCGGCATGCCGGAGCATTTGTGGGAGCAAATCTTTCGCGCCGGCTTCACGACGAAGAAGAACGCGCCCGGCGGCTTCGGCCTCTATCACGCGCGGCAGCGTTTGGAAAAATACGGCGCGAAAATTTTCGTGGCCGAAAGCAAAACGGGCGAAGGCACGACGATGCGCGTGTGTTTGCCCGCGGCGGCGGAGCAACGAAGTTCGTAGTCGCGCCTTCAGGCGCAAGCCTCCTCGCACCCGCGGCTCCTAAAGGAGCTACTACAAACGTCGCTTGAAAGAGAAGGCGGGATTGCTTATGATAAGCCTGCACCCGGCGAAGCGCCAACGTTTTCGTTGTAACCTTCCTTATCATCGATCCGCAGGTAAAATATTTTTTGCTTCTCTCTATGGAAAAATACCCATGACCTCATCGCACGACAAACGCACCCTCCTCCTCATCGACGACCAGCCGGAGTTTCCGCAAGACTTCCTCGCGCTCACGGGCGAAGAGTTTCACGTTGTCATCGCCATGAGCGGCGAAGAGGGCCTGCGCCTTCTGCCTCAAGCTGCGCCCGATTTGGTGCTGCTCGATTTGAAGCTCGGCCGCGGCATCAACGGGCTCGAAACTTTGAAGCGCATCAAGCGCAGCAATCCCGATATTCCGGTGATCATGGTAACGGCGCACGCTTCATACGAAACCGCGGTGCAAGCGGGCCGCCTCGGGGCCGCGCATTATTTCAGCAAAGCGCCGAGCTTGAAAGAGCTGCGTTTGATCATTCAACAAAGCTTGCAGCATCGCGCAGTGCAGCGCGCTTATCGCGAGGAGTTGCAGCGCCGCTATCCGCGCCTCCTAGGCACAAGCGCGGCCATGCAAAAACTTTTGGAGGAGATCGAAACGCTCGCGCCTTCGGATTGCACCGTGCTCATCATCGGCGAAAGCGGCACGGGCAAGGAGTTGGTCGCGCACGAGATTCATCAACGCAGCAGCCGAAGCCATCGCCCCATGCTCGTCATCAATTGCAGCAATCTTTCCGCGCCATTGTTCGAGAGCGAGTTTTTCGGGCATGAAGCCGGCGCGTTCACGAACGCCACGAGCCGGCACATTGGCAAGTTCGAAGAGGCCGCGGGCAGCACGCTCTTTCTCGATGAGATCGCGGACTTGCCGTTGGAGTCGCAGCCGAAAATTTTGCGCGTGCTCGAAACCGGAGACTTCAACCGCGTGGGCGGCAACGCGAAGCTGCACGCCGAGGTGCGCGTCATCGCCGCGACGAATAAAATTTTAGCGGACGAGGTGAAGACCGGCGGCTTCCGCAAAGATTTGCTGTATCGTTTGAATGCCGTCGAAATTCACGCGCCGGCTTTGCGCGAGCACGCTGAAGACATTCCGCTATTGATCAAATACTATCTCGAGCATTTCGCGCTCGCGCTCCACAAGCCCGCGCCGGAAGTGCCGGAGGCTCTTATGGAAGTTTGGCGCGGCTATGAATGGCCCGGCAACGTGCGCGAGTTGCGCAATCTCATGCAGAATATCGTGCTCTTCAGTAAAGACGGGCAGATCGACGCGAGCCGCCTTCGCCTCGAAGCGGCCAAACCACAAACGCTTGCCGAGGAGTTTGATTCACTCTTCGAGTTGCCTTATGAAGAGGCGAAGAGCAAATTGCTCGCGCGCTTTCAAGAGGAATACTTTCACGCGCTGCTCGAACGCTGCGAGGGCAACGTCACGCTCGCCGCAGAACTCGCGCACGTTAACCGCGCGACGATTTACCGGCTGAAAGATAAGGAGCCAAGCAGCCCAATAGCCAAATAGCCAAGACTCCAAATACTCCGCAACTCCCTCACTCCATCCTTCCCGTCGCTTTGCTGCAACGGTCATGTTGCTTGCATGCAACGTGAGGGCGCTCTCTTCGCATTAATCCACGCTTCCCGCGCAAACTAATTTTCTAATTTCCAATCTGCTTTGATCGAAGCCGCGCGCCTGCCGCAGCGGTACGGCATTTGTCTTCACGAAAATCAAATTCATTCGCACAACCTCTCTTGGCCTCGCACATGCAATTTTTCTCACGGCAGATGAGGCAAAGAATATGATCCCCGCAATGTTGGTCATGCAAGAGCCGGCGGCAAAACCGAATGCGCCGGAGAACGATGTGAATCTCGCGGCCCGCCGCGCCAGCGCGAAATGGATCGCCGCACTCGGCTGGCTCATTTCGCTCGGCGGCCTCATGTGTTTGCTCGCCGGCCTTGCGGACGTGCAGAACCTGCTCGTGCTCGCCGCGGTCGGCGTCGTGTTCGTGCCGCTCGGCCTGCTCGTGGTTGCCAATGGGCACATCCTCGCCGGGCTGGCGGCGATTGAGAAGAATACGCGAGGCGGAGCTGAAGAGAAGCCGGAGAACCCACCATAAAATTCGTCGTGGCGCGGCAGGATAAGGTTGTGACAACGTTGTCGAAGTGGCATGAACAAGTACATCACAGTATATTGCTGTGTGCGTATTTGAAAAACTTTGCCGCTAGCAACGATCAATTCCTATGTTTTTTTCAATCTCACCTAAAGGAGGTTGCTATGATTCGCCGTTTTGTAAACTTTTCTGGCAGCATGCTTTTGATCGCGATTCTTGGTTGCGCAGCAACCAAGCCCGTCAAAACCGTGCGCACGCCGACTTTCCCAAAATTCACTTCTACAGTGGCTACGCAGGATGCACCTTCCAACATCACCATTGCACTGATCAATCCCGTTTATACCCTGGGTGGGTCAGCTGTAGAAGAAAATGAATGGTCACTTGCTTTCAAAAATTCTTTGGCAAAGGAAATCGAACAACTCATTATCAGTCGTGGCTTCAAGATTACCGGGCCATTTGTTGACTTCAATGAAATGACCTTTCCACAAAAGAAGCAAAGTGATTTGGTCTTGAAGCCGATTATCGCTTTTATCTTCGAAGGCCCAAAGGCCCAAACCGTTACCAAAACTGATTGGGGTGGCGCAATACTTGGCGGCTCTGGCACCAAAGAGGCACAAGTATGGATTGGTCCATGCATTACACAGGGTTTCATAAGCTTCGAGTTGTGGGAACCGCTTTCGGAGCAGAAAATGTGGGCTAAAAGAGTAGAGATCGAAGCTAGGCAAGTAGATTGTTCTGCCAAGAATGCCGAAGATTTTGCTGCAGTATACTACGAAGCCTATTCCAGTTTATTAGAAACG
>CAYNDW010000470.1:0-5542 GCA_964395375.1 uncultured Cytophagia bacterium | reverse complement strand
CATGTTTCATTCTCCGTTTTTAAATGGTGAAATCATGGGGAAGATTTCTTCAGCGACTGAGCACGATGAGGTTTCGTTGCGAGAGCATCCTCTGCACAACCGGCGAGGCGAGGTCTTTGTCCGTCACCGTCGCCGATTCGCGCGGACCAAGATAGAGAGATTTGCCCTCGGCCAGGGTCACCATCAAAGGCTGCTGCAATTTGTTCAGGATCTCGATTTTTCGCAGCTTGCCTTTCGCCTGAGGCGAGGGCTCCTCCGCCGTGCTCTCGAAGGCTTCACTTTCGGGCTGAGTTGAAGACTCATCTTTTGCAGATGACCGGTCTCTTTTGGAAGGTTCGTTCATTTGTTTCCTCCAAGTTGTTGAGGTGATTAAATTCAGTTTGATGATTTGTCGCAGCGATTTTAAGGATATTCAATGTTGCCGAGCAGCACGACTTTTCCTTTCTTGATTTCGGCTGAAATGTCCTTACTGCTTCCTCCGGCGCGGTTCAATCGCAAGATAACAGCTAAAGTGTCTGCAGCCATAGTTTTGAAGTATAAAACAAAAGCGCCTTTCGAGGTGGTCAAAGTCGATTCCGAGCGATTCACGACATTGATGCGCACGTCCGGCAATGGCCGTTTGCTAGCATCGATCACAATTCCTTTGAGCAGCGTCGTGCCCTCCGGAAAGGAATAAGAGGGATTCGGCTTCAGCAAGAGTTGCATCACCGGGCTTTTCGGATCGGGCCTCGGCAACATGACCGCGACCGGCTCGTGAACGTAGTAATACGCTTCCGTCTCGAGTTGATGTGAACCGTTCGGCACGTCGCGAAAAAGATAATAGCCGCTGCGCCCCGGTTGCTCGACGGCACGCTCACGATTACCGCCAATGAGCTTGAGCGTGACGTTGCCGCGCACGTCGAGATGAGGGGCAAACTCGTCTTTCAGCTCCACGGCCAAAGAGAGTGTGGTGATCCATTCCGAAACCAGGACGTGCTCGTTCGTCATCTTCGGGCTCGCGGCTGATAAAACTTCAAATCGCGCTCGACAATGCGCTTGGCGTCGATGCGGCGCGTCGAATCGATCCACACCGGCGTGACTTGATAGCAGATGGACAACATGAATGACTGCTCGCGAAACAAATTCCACAACTCCGTCAGCTCTTCAATCGGCAGCGGGCTGAAGATCAAACGCAGCTCTTCAACCGACCCGGCGAGATCGCCCTGCAAATCCGCGCCGCGAATAATGGCGTTGTCATAAAAAATTTGCATGATTTTGCCGAGCAGCACGTGATCGTCTTCGCGATCGTCGGTCTTGGGCGTGAGCATGTAAAACAGATCGAGGGGAAAGGCCGGATATTGAAGCTGATTCGTGCCGACTTTTTTCATCTCCTGGTTTTTGACGAAAGCGTTCTCCGAGACCCGGAAGAGATAAAGCGACAGTTTCTTTTTCAAGTCCGCAGGCGACTCCAAGCTGATCTCGCTCTCCGGCTCATTCACCAAAATCTTTACGATGGCGGGATCATCCTTGAAATGCCTGCCGAGCATCTTCACCAAAGTTTTATCGACGTCTCGAATGACGTTATACGTGCTCATGAGTGGTTCTCAAGCGACGCTTGCAATTCCGAATTGACGATCTTCCTCTCAAAATCCTCCCACACCTTCCATCTCTCATTGTCGCGGCAGTCGAAGCCGCGGCAGGGCACGGGCCGGTGCTCGCGCACGGTGCACTCAAACGTTTTGCGGTCGAGATGAACGCAGTAGCCGCCTTCGCCGTGGGCGATCAAATAATGCCGTCCGAAATCCCATTTGATAATGCCTTCTTCCACGCCCTGCCGCGAGAGCGCAAAGGGAAATTTGCAGCACATGGCCTCGCATGCCGTGAGGCGATTTTCGCAGTCCATGTGCGACTCGTGCTCGAAGGTGTATTTGTCAAGCTCCGGATCCTGATACATCAACCCCAAGCCGCTGTCTTGGAATTTTCGCACCAAGCGCTCGGCCACGGTCTTTTTGCGTTCATCCAGCTCCGCGAGGGTGAGCAGACTTTTCTCAACCAAAATTTCAATCATGGCGTAGAGAAACGAGGCCACTTCCAGCGACTTGCTGGTGTTGGCGTTGATGCGCGTGTGGCAATAGCGCAAGCCGCGCGCGGTTTCACGCCGAAGACGCTCATAGCCGTCATCTTTACTGGTCGAAGGCATTTTGCCATTTGCAGAAGTTTCTGCCACCGAGGGGTCAATCACTTTCAATCTCGGATAGCCCGTTGGGCTGATTGTTTCAGTGTCTTGGAAGCTCATAGGCTCTTAAAAGTGAATTAAAGCAAAAACTTTTCTGTAAGCGGATTTAACGGATCAAGCGGATAAACCTGATCAGTCCGCTTAATCCGTTAAATCCGCTTACAAAATTCTTTTTGGTTGCGGCTCATCCGGCTTGTGCCTGTGTTTGATGAAAGGTGTGCGCGCTGCGCTAGCCGTTTGCTAATTTATTTGCACGTTGTGCATGATGATATTGAACGCGCTCGATGAAATGATCCCAAGGAAAACCCTCGCCGGGGTCCGCGTGATCGGATTTGTGATAAACCGCGGACACTTGAACGTGTCCGACAAGGCCTTTTTGCCCGAGGCGCAACTCCTCGTTGCTCAAGTGCCGCACGGGGATGTTGTATTTCAAACAGTATTGCGCCGCGGCATTGGCGGCGTTTTCCAACACGAGAATGCTGAACGGATCCATCCAGTCGGCGCGAGTTTGTTTGGCGTAACCGGCCAACTCCAATTGAATGCCGTCGTGGTTTGACCCGGGCGCGGCAAAGGCGACGTCATTATCAAGCACGCATTGCACGATGCTGTTGTTGTCGATGCAAAGATGCGCCGAGACTTTGTTGGGATCGGGATTTTGAAAATATCGGGCGACATTTTCAGCCGTGTCCCCTTTTTCGGGAGCTTCCATGGAATGAATCACGATCACTCTCACGGCGCGTTTCTCGGAAACGCTCTTGAAGTAACGCGCACGAATAAGCGGAAAGCGGTCCGTTTCAAATTCAAATTGCATCCTTTTCTCCTAACTCGGACAGGCGGGTACCAAAAGCTTACCGCAAAGACGCAAAGAGCGCCAAGAAAAATAGGCAAAACGCTTCGCGTCCTTTGCGTCTTTGCGGTGAAAGTCGCTGCTTTTCTTCCAAAGATTCAATTTGGAGTAGATCAATTTGCTCTTATAGTTCACGTTTGGGAAAACTCCACTTTGGGCTCGTGTTCGAGCAGCTCGTAGTATTCCCCGAAATCCGACTTCAAACATTGCTTGGACATCTTCTGAAACTCCCGCTTGGTGGCGCGGATAAGATGCTTCATGCCCACGGCTTTGCCGTTGTCCGCGGCGTAAAAGGCCGCGGTCAATGCGATGTTGCGAATGTTGCCGCCGGTAAGTTTGAACTGCCGCGCCATAAAATCGAGGTCCACTTCCGTTGCCAGCGGAGTGGCGTGCGGCCAAATAGCCTGCCAAATGCGGCGACGATGCGTCTCGTCCGGAAACGGAAACTCCACGATGAAGCGAATGCGCCGCGTAAAGGCCTCGTCGATGTTCTTGCGCAGGTTCGTTGCCAGAATCGTGATGCCTTCGTACTCTTCCATTTTTTGCAGCAAATACGCAATCTCGATATTGGCATAACGGTCGTGCGCGTCTTTCACTTCCGAGCGTTTGCCGAGCAGCGCGTCGGCCTCGTCAAAGAAGAGAATCGCGTTGCTGTGCTCCGCCTCGGTAAAAACGCGATTGAGATTTTTTTCGGTCTCGCCGATATATTTGCTGACCACTGCGGAGAGATCGATTTTATAAAGGTCGAGACCGAGCTCGCGCGCGATGACTTCCGCGGCCATGGTTTTACCGGTGCCGCTCGACCCCACGAACAAGGCATTGAGGCCTTTGCCGAGCGAGAGCTTCTCGGTGAAACCCCATTCTTCCATCACCATACGGCCATGCTTCACTTGCTTGGCCATCTCGCGCAATTGCAGCGCTTGTTCTTCCGGCAGGACGAGTTCTTCCGAGCGTCGTTTGAGTGCGACTTTGCGCGCAAGCGTGGAGAGCTTGGGCTGCGATTGAATTCTGCTGCCGGCGATCAATTCCGTGAGCGATAAATTTTGGCGCTCCGGCTCGTGAACACGCTTAACAACCTGCGCGGCCTGCACCGTTCGCGCAATCTGACTGCCAGTGAGATTGAAACACGAGCTCAATTGTTCGGCGATATTGTTTTCGTCACCGGCATAAGCGCCATTAAGGTGCAATTGCCACAATGTTTGCTGTGTCCGATGGTCCGGCACGGGAATTTCAACCGGCAAAATTAGCGGCAAATCCAGCAGGGCCATGGGCACGGGATTCTCACTCCCCAAAAACGTCATCCAGCCGAGCTCGATGATTTCTTTGATTAGCCGCGCCCACAATAGCGGGTTCTCTTCGGCTGCAGCTTCGAGCTTTTCGAGATGCTCAAAATAAATTGCGGCAGGCTGCAAGAGCCCCTCGCGCAAAAGCAGCCGCACCTTTTCATGCAGCGTTTCCGGATGCGCCAGCCATGCGCGCAAGTCAACCGCGAGCAGCACTACGTTCTTTTCGCCGCACAACGCGCGTGCTAAAACCTTTTTGCCCGTGCCCGCGCGGCCATGTAAATACCAAACCGGGCGAGGCTGCGACGCCTCAGCCGCCAGGCTCGTTTGAAAAAGCGCGCGCACGCGTTGTTGCAAGGAATCAGGCAACACAACTTTATCCCAAGCTAGGGGCGGCCAGAAACGCACGTCTTGCGCGAGTTGTTCATCGACGACATTACTGCCCAGCGCGTAATGCAAAACGCGCGCGGTGAGCCGCAAAGCGCGCTGCGCCGCGGAGGTTTCCAATTCATTTTCCGCGCTTTCCAACAAGCCGAAACGGCGCAGCGACGCGGCCGGATGAAAATAATTCAAACCGGCGAGCCGCGCTTCTGCGCTCTCGCAGAGCAGCGACAGAATCAAATCAACGCTGGGAAATTTCTTAGTGAGATCGTTTTGCAGATAGGCATAAACTTTATCATAGCGCGCATCGATTTGCGGAGCGAGTCCAATGACCAATGCCTGTTGCTCAAAAGGATGAAGATGAAAACAGTTCGCCAAGTGCGGCAACGGCAAGGCGAAGTTTTGAGCAATGCCGGCTTGCAGTCGCGCTGCAATGTGAGCGCGTATCTGTAGCGCCTGCGTTTGGAGCCGCGCGATTTGTTCTGATGCGTTACCGTCGGAGTCATGATCATTCTCCAACAGCCCCTCGTTGAAAATGGCGTCGATCTCCTCCTCCGCAGCAAAGAACCCGCGCAGATCCTTAACGCCGTCATAAAAATTCGCGCGGCGCAATCGTAGCACATGCGCGAGCAATAGCCGATTCAGCCAGCGCAACTCCTCCAACAGATGGGCATGCCCGTTGAGATAAGGCTGATTTGCCGGCGCATGCGGCGAGGGCTCGGAGTCGCTTCGTTTATGCTTGTTCTGTTGATCCACAAATTGAAGAGGGTCAATGATCGTACGGTCTGGACGGCGCTTTTGCGAGCGTCAGTTGCT
>CAYNDW010000469.1:0-5542 GCA_964395375.1 uncultured Cytophagia bacterium | reverse complement strand
AATCTGGTGTTGTTGCGCGCGCTGTGTCAAATGGGCATTCCCGTTTCCGGCAAGAATATGTTTCCTTCCAACATTCAAGGCCTGCCTACGTGGTTTACGATCCGCATCAATAAAGACGGCTTCATTGCGCGGCACGGCAAAGTCGATTTCTTGGTGGTGATGAATCCGGAAACGGCACAAGAAGACGTGATGACGCTCGAGTCTGGCGCCGCGGTGGTTTATGATGCGCCGTTGAATCTCGACAAGCTGCGCACAGACGTTACGTTTTATCCGGTGCCGTTTGATAAGTTGGTCGCGCCCGTATGTCCGCAAGCCAAGCTGCGCAAACTCGTGCGCAATATGATCTACGACGGCGTCGTGGCCTACTTGCTCGGCATCGACATGGCAGAGATTGAAAGCGCGCTGCGTAAACAATTCAAGAGCAAAGTCAAAGCCGCGGATTTGAATATGAACGCGGCCAAAGCCGGCTTTGAATATGCGCAGCAAAACTTGCCCAAGCGCGATCCGTTTCGCGTGGAGCGCATGAATAAAACCGCGGGCAAGCTCATCATCGACGGCAATTCCGCCGCGGCGTTGGGTTGTATGTTCGCGGGCGCAACCGTGGCGACATGGTATCCGATCACGCCCTCGTCTTCGTTGTGCGAAACCTTCATTGAATATGCCCACCGCTATCGCCTTGACCCCGAAACCAAGAAAGCCACATATGCCATCGTGCAAGCAGAGGATGAGTTAGCCGCGGTCGGCATGGCATTGGGCGCGGGTTGGGCGGGCGCGCGCTCTTTTACTTCCACCTCCGGGCCGGGCGTTTCGCTCATGTCCGAGTTCGTCGGCCTCGGTTATTATGCTGAAATCCCGTGCGTGATTTTTGATATTCAACGCGTCGGCCCTTCCACGGGTTTGCCCACGCGCACGATGCAGGGCGATATTCTCACCACGGCCTATCTCTCGCACGGCGACACCAAGCATATCATGTTGCTGCCGAACTCCGTGAGCGAATGCTTTTCAATGGCGATCGAGGCTTTCGATCTTGCCGAAGAATTTCAAACGCCGGTGTTCGTGATGAGCGATCTCGATCTCGGCATGAATTTGTGGATGTCGGATGCGTTCGAATTTCCGACCGCGCCGATCAAACGCGGCAAAGTGCTTTCCGCGGAAGAGTTGGAAAAAGTGGGAGCCTTTGCGCGCTACAAAGACGTGGATGGCGACGGCATTCCGTATCGCACCTTGCCGGGAACCAAACATCGCCTCGCGCCTTATTTCACGCGCGGCAGCGGCCACAATGCGAGCGCGAAATATTCCGAGCGGCCGGGCGATTACAGCGCGAATATGGAGCGCCTCGAAAAGAAGTTTGAAACCGCGCGCACACGCGTGCCCGTGCCGGAGATCGAGGCGAGCGCCGCGGCCAAGATTGGCATCATCGGTTACGGCACGAGCCATTGGGCGATTGATGAAGCGCGACATATTTTGCGCAACGGCCAAAAGCAGGAGACCAGCTATTTGCGCTTGCGCGCGTTTCCCTTCAACCACGAAGTGAAAAAGTTCATCGAGCAACATGAGCGCGTGTATGTAATTGATCAAAATCGCGACGGGCAAATGCACAGCATTTTGCGGCTCGAACTTCCCGCGGCGCTGCTCACCAAAGTGCATAGTGTGAAATCTTACAACGGCCTTCCCCTTACCGCCCGCTCGATTGTCGAGGGCATTTTAGCGCAGGAGAATTAGAATGACCACTTTAGTTGAATCTGAGGTTCGCGCGACGCCCAAAGCGAAAGTCAATCGTTTAGGCTTGGAGCAAAGCGTGTATCGCGGCGGCAAAACAACCTTGTGCGCGGGCTGCGGCCACAACTCGATCTCGGAACGCATCATCGATGCTTTTTATGAGATGGGCGTCGATCCTTATAACGTCGCCAAGTTTTCCGGCATCGGCTGTTCGAGCAAGTCGCCGGCTTATTTCTTGGAACCTTCGCACGGCTTTAACTCCGTGCATGGTCGCATGCCCGCAGTGGCCACCGGCGCGGCGCTCGGCAATCATAAATTAATGATACTAGGTGTGAGCGGCGACGGCGATACCGCGTCTATAGGCATGGGGCAATTCGTGCATTTGATGCGGCGCAACTTGCCCATGATTTATGTGATCGAAGACAACGGCGTTTATGGCTTGACCAAAGGCCAATTTTCCGCGACTGCGGATTTCGGCTCGAAATTAAAAACCGGAGTCGTCAACAATCTGCCCGCGATCGACACCTGCGCGATGGCGATTGATTTGGGCGCAACCTTCGTCGCGCGCGCGTTCTCCGGCGATAAGAAGCAACTCTCGACGATACTCAAAGCGGCGATCGCGCATCGCGGTATGGCGCTGCTTGACGTCATCTCTCCGTGCGTGACTTTCAACGATCACGAAGGCTCGACCAAGAGTTATGACTACATCAAAGATCACGAAGAGAAGTTGGGCGATCTCGGCTTCGTGCCGTTTTTTGATGATATCGTCGTGGAATATCCCGAAGGCACCACGAAAGAAGTGGAGATGCACGACGGTTCGCGGCTCTTGCTCAGCAAGCTGCCGGCGGATTATAATCCTTCGCGCAAGTTTGATGCGCTGCGTCTGCTTTCCGAGTCGCGCGAAAAAGACGAAGTGTTGACCGGCGTGCTTTATGTCAATCCCGCCGCGCCGGATTTCATGCAGCTTTTGAATCTCGTGGACGAGCCGCTGGCCACGCTGCCCCAAAGCCGGGTGCGCCCGAGCCGCGCCGCGTTCGAAGAGATTATGGAAGAGTGGCGTTAGCGCGATTCTTCGAATACCGGCCTCACCTGCCGAAGCTCTTTCACAAGCCCCGTTGCCTACGGTACGAAAGCAACGGGGCTTTTTTATACCTGAATTTTGCACTCGTGATGCCGCCAACTCCGCCTGATGCTGTAAGCATCAGGCTAAAAGGTGAAAGCGATCTAAAGATCGCTCATTACCTAGTAGGGTGAGCGAGATCAGCAGTGCAAAATTCGGGTTCTAACAACGCGGATTGCAGCGCAAAAGCAGAGGCCTTATGTTTGAGAAGTTCAAAAAATATGTAACCGCCTACTGTTTGTCGCCGAGTAAAATCTTCCGGGCCATTTTGTGCGTTCTCGTTATACAGCAAACGGCTCTGGCCGAGCAACCCGCCCCGCCAGAATATCGCGCTCTGCTTGAAGCTTTAGGCCGGCAAAACTACAAACGCGCCGACTCCCTGGTGCGGACCATTTTTCATCGCCCTGAAATCTATCCCGAAATTTTTGAAACGGGGCCTTTGGTTTTTGTTTATCAAGAACGTTGGGCGCAAGGCTTCGCGTTTTTTGATTCCTTGCGTGCGCGCGGAAAATTTCAGGGCGACGCCCTCGGCGCGATGGCAACGATCCGGCATCATGAACATAAGAATCGCGAAAGCTTGGAGCACCTCAAGCAGGCGTTGGAGCAAAACTGCCAAGCTTTACGGCCATACGAATTGTTCGTCACCAAAAGTTTTGAATTAAGCAGCAGCGCTTCGGCGCTGCAGTTTCTCACAAAACTTTCCGCGCGGGATCCAAGCAATTGGCGTTACCGTTTTGCGCTGGCGCAATGGCATTCTTCCGTGCGGCAACCGGACGTAACTTGTAAAATGTTGAGCGAACTATTGCAAGAAGGCCGGCAACATTGGCGCGTCTACTTCGCGTTAGGCGCGAACTTAACCTATCTTGGAAAAAGCCAAGAAGCCCTGACGCGCTATGAAGAAGGCCTGAAGTTTTGCGAAGCGCGAGCGGATGCAGAAGGGAGCATTCGCATGTGGTATGGCATTGCGGATAACAAATTCATTTTGGGAAAAACCGCGGAGGCGCACGCCGCTTGGCAACAAGCTGAAAATTTGGCCAAACGTAGCGGCAATAAAATTTTCTTGTGCCGATTAAATTTGATGCAGGGCCGCTTTTTGATCAACGAACAGCAATGGCTCGCGGCCCGCGACCGCTTAACGTTGGCGCGCGAGCAAGCGCTCAAATTCGCCGAAGGCAATACCCTGCTGCGCACCTATTATGAGTTGATGAATTTGAATCGTGTGATCGGCAGGTGGGAAGAAGCCGTGGAGAACACTTTGAAAACCGCGGCCGTCGCGGATTCCATCGGGCTCGCAGCTTATGGCTCGGATATGCTCTCGATTATCGGCACGATCGATTTGGAGGCCGGCCGTTATGAGCAGGCGTTGTTGCGGCTTCGGCAGTTGGAAGAAACCTCGCGCCAGCGTGGGATCCTTTTGCATCGTATTCCATTTTTGCTGAGTTTGATCAAGGCGAATGTCGCTTTGGGAAAATTTCAAGAAGCTGAACTTCTTATTCAAGAAGGCCTGCCGTTGGCGCAAGCCAGTGGAAACGCGGCTCAGGTTTTGGATTATCAGAAGAATTTGAGCCTCGTTTGGCTGCATACCGGAAAGCCGCAAGCGGCGCTGCATCTGTTGCGCGAAACCCTCGCAACGGCGCAGCATAACGGAATGCGGTTGGAAACGATCGATCTCAAACTCATGTTTGCCGAAGCGTACTTGAGGGGAGGTCGGGTTGACACGGCGCAAAAGCTATTGGTGCAACTGATCGGAACGCTGCCTGAAACACCGCCTTATAACAGCTACCTGCAAATCATGTCGGATCTGGCGGAAACGCACATGCAGCAAGGGAATAGCGCCCGCGCGATTGAAATCTATATCGCCACGATCGGCATGATCGCCGCACAGGTCCATATGCACAACCCCGGTAGCTTGTCGGCGTTATCTAACGTAGAGCGCGAAATTTATTTTGGCTTGAGTCGAGCTTACTTGCGCACGGGCGAAAAAATAAAGGCGCTGGCGGTCACGGAAAGTGCGCACGATCTCGTTGTGCGCCGCAAACAATTACAAGTGCGTTTATTGAGCAAAGACGATCTCGACGAGAGCCGGCGACCGCAACTCGCACGCTTAGATTCACTCTTGCTGCTGTTCCGCCTCGAGCAAGCTACGCAAATTTCGCCGGCCGAAGCATTGGCGTTGGAGGGAAAAATCCGCAACGTGGAACGCCAACGCTCAAAGCTACTCGAAAGCATGCTTCCCGCGGAATCGGCCCCGAGCATGAAGCCGGAAGGCTTTCGGCTTGATGAATTTCAGCATATGCTGCGGGCCCGCGAAGAGCTTGCGATCAAATTCTTTGTCGGGCCGGAGCATGCGCTCGTATTTTTTTTGGATGGCGATAGCGTGCAGGCAAAAGAAATCGCGATGGGCCGCGCGCGTTTGCAAGAACTGCTCTCGCGCATTCATAAACTGCTCACGCCAACGCTTGCGGTCGAGACGAGCACGTATCATGCGAAACTCGACACTGCCGCAGCGCATGAGGCTTATCGAATGCTCCTGGCGGATTGGCTCAAGGATCACAAAGCCAAACGCCTCGCGCTCGTGCCGGATGACGTCTTGCACGCTCTGCCGTTCGACCTTTTGGTTACCACCCCGCCCGAGCAGTCTACGGAATTTTTAATTCAGCGTTATACGATTCGCAACGGGATTTCCTTCGCCTCGTTGTTGCA
>CAYNDW010000468.1:0-5546 GCA_964395375.1 uncultured Cytophagia bacterium | reverse complement strand
CCGTTTGCGGATCGAACAATGGCTCATGCGTGGAACCACGCAAGCGATCTCCGTCTCCGAAGAATTGCGGCAGCGTTTGATTACGCAAGGCCGGCTCCCGGCGCACAAGATTGTGACGATTCACAACGGCCTAAATTTTTCGACTGCGGTTGATGCGGAGAAGTGCGCGCGTTTGCGGGAAGAGTATGGCCTCGCACGTTTTCAATTCCTCCTCGGCACGGTCGGGCGTTTGGAGTACCGCAAAAATTATCCGCTCTTGCTCGACGCCTTTGCGCAGGTGCACTCGCAGCTTCCGCAAACCGGTTTGCTCATTGTCGGCGCCGGCCCGGAAAAGGAGAAGTTACGCCAGCATGCGCGCGCACTTGGCATTGCCGAGCATGTGGTGTTCGCAGGCTATCACAGTGATGTGGCGAATTGGCTGCGTTTGATGAACGTCTTTTGTTCGTCATCGCAAACCGAAGGCATCTCCATGGCGATTTTGGAAGCGATGGCCGCGGGTGTGCCGGTGGTTGCAACGCGCGTCGGCGGCAATCCGGAAATTATTCCCGCGCGCAAGTTTGGAATTTTGACGCCCTCAAATGATGCGACGGTGCTCGCGCATGCGCTCATTGAAATCGCGCAGCAGCCGCAAGCTGCGCAGCACATGGCGCAACGGGGCCGCGAGCGGGTGTTGCAGCATTTCAGCGAAGCGGGCATGCTCGCGCGCGTGGAGGAGATGTATTTGAAATGGAGTGATGGAGTGTTGGAGTGATGGAGTGATGGAGTGATGGAGTGGTTGGAGTGGTTGTGCCTGCTCGGTACTGTCATCCTGAAGGAACTTCCCTCGCGCTTGGTTTTCTGCCCAGGGCGAGGGAAGGTCCTTCCAGGATGACAGTTCAACCGGGGCGTGGCTAGCACGCCTAATATCACAACCCGAACGAGCGGAAACCAAACAAAAATCCTAACACGCCAAGCGCCAAATATCCCAAAGGCCGGTACGCAGACGACATGGTTTTAATGTATCATAATATCGCAAGCGGCGAGCAACGTATCGACTTTGCGGAATGGCAGCCGGCTTATGACGTGAGCTTGGAGCAATTCCAAACGCATCTCGCGTTGCTGCGCGCGCATGTCGCACGGCCGGAGCAATTGCAGCTCACGTTTGACGACGGCTATGCTAGTCTGTATCGTTTAGTCTGGCCGTTGTTGGAAAATGAGCGTATGCGATGCACTTGCTTTGTGACCACCTCCACCCTCGGCGCAAACGGCATGCTGCGCCGCGAAGAGATCGCGGCCTTGGCAAAAGCGGGCGTGCGGTTCGGCACGCATTCACATTCGCATAGATTTCTCTCGCGGCTTTCGCGCGCGGAATTGGAGGCGGAAGTGCTCGTGCCGCAAAAAATTCTCGCGGACCTGATTGGGGAGGAGATTGCAACGCTTTCGCTGCCGGGCGGCAGATTTGACGAAGCGCTGTTGGAATACGCGCACGCCTGCGGCTATCGCGAGATCTTCACCTCGATTCCGGGAAACGAGTTTTTTGCAGTAGAAAAATTTCCGGACTTGCGTTTATGGCCGCGTTGGGTCATCACCAAGCACACGGCCAATACCGAAGTGGAAAAGATCGTGCGCGAAGATCGTTGGCATTTGGCGCGCAGCCGCGCGCGGCAGCGCTTGGGAAAAATGAGCAAACAAGTTCTCGGCAATCACGGCTATCATTTGCTGTGGCAAAATTTTCAATACCTCAAAGATTCTTTCCGTACTGGAAGGGTTACCTCATGAATAAATTTTTGTCTTTCGTTTTGGCCGGCGTTGGGTTGATGTTCGGAGGCGCATTCGCGCAAGTTGATTCACTGGCCTTGCGCTCCGCGGAGCCGTTGAACAAAGCCACTTATCGTGTCGGGCCGGGCGACGTTTTGCAAATCACGGCCGGACCGGGCGCGGCGCGCAAGGAAGGCTTCGCGCTCACGGAACCGATTGGCCCCGATGGCCGCATCTCGTTTGATCTCATTGGCAGCGTGTCTGTTGAAAACAAAACCAGTGACGAGGTCGACGCGTTGCTCACGAAGTTAATGAGCGAGTATATCATCGACGTCGAAGTCACGGTCGTCATCGCCTCCTATGAAGCGCGGCGCGTGTTTGTCTTGGGCGAAGTGGGCAGCCCGGGAAAATATATCATCAACAAGAATATGACGATCATGGACGCGATCACCGAGGCCGGCAGCCCCACGAAGAAAGCGAGCATGGCAAAGGTGAAACTCTTCCGCAGCAATTCCACCGCGGCCAGCCCGCAAATGGTCAAGGTCAATTTGAAGAAGCTGATGGAGAATGGCGCGCTGAATCAAAATCTCGCGCTGCAGGACGGCGACGTGATTGTGGTGCAGCCCGACCGTTTGTCGAAGTGGGGCTATGCGTTAGAAAAAGTTTTGCGTCCGATTCAGCCGCTCATTTATATCGGCGTGATCACGGGGCTGTGGCAGATTGTGAATTGAGAGAGGTGGAGTTGTGGAGTGATGGTGTTGTGGAGTGATGGAGTTGTGGAGTTGTGGAGTTGTGGAGTGATGGAGTTGTGGAGTTGTGGAGTTGTGGAGTTGTGGAGTTGTGGAGTGATGGAGTTGTGGAGTTGTGGAGTTGTGGATTGATGAAGTGCTGAAGGTTCATTACTCCATTACTCCAACACTCCATCACTCCAGCACTCCAGCACTCCAACACTCCAGCACTCCAGCACTCCAACACTCCAACACTCCATCAATCCAACACTCCAACACTCCAACAATCCAACAATCCAACAATCCAACAATCCAACAATCCATTACTCCAACTCTCTATCGCTCCAATATCCAAAATTTCGGCTACACACGGAACGGTGGCCAATGTGAGCATTGATCATATTTTGGAACCGTCCTATGGCGCTGTTCTGGCAAATCGTGGTGTGGTTGTGCTTGGGAACATTGTGCTACACCTTCGTCGGTTATCCTCTACTCGTCTTTATGCTTGCGCACGTGCGCGGGTGGTTTAAGCGCAAGGAAGCAAAGACGCCCGAGGCTGCGTCGATCCCAGACGCGGCTTGGCCCACGGTTCGGTTTCTGATTCTCGCCTATAATGAAGAGCGCGTGATCCGCAAAAAAGTGGAAAACACTTTAGACCTGGATTATCCGCGCGCGCGCTTGCAAATCATTGTCGCCTCCGACGGCTCTACGGATCAAACCAATGCGATGTTGAGTTGTTATGGCGCGCATGAAATCAGGTTCATTCCGCTCACGCCGCGGCAGGGCAAGACCACGGTGCTCAATCAGGTGATCCCAACCCTGGACGGTGAAATCGTCGTCCTCTCCGACGCCTCGGGCCTGGTGCGGCCGGACGCGCTCAAAAAACTCATTCGTCATTTTCAGAACGACCAAGTGGGGTGCGTCTCCGGCGTGTATAGTTTCGACACGGACGATGAATCGCTGCGCAGCGCCACGGAGAAACTTTATTGGCACTACGAAACCATTCTCAAAAAATATGAGAGCCGGGTGCATTCGACCATCGGCGCGCACGGCGCGCTGTACGGCTTTCGCCGCGAGCTGTTCAAACCGCTGCACAAGAAAACGATCAACGACGATTTTATTGTGCCGATGCGTATTGTGCAGGACGGCTATCGCGTGCAATACGAGCCGGAAGCGATCGTGGTCGAAGATGAATCCACGACACTCAACGGCGAGTTCAACCGCCGCATTCGCATCAACGTCGGCAACTTTCAGCAAATCTACATGCTCCGTCGTTTGTGCAACCCCAGCCGCGGCATTGTTGCGTTGCAATTCATTTCGCACAAAGTTTTGCGCCTCGCCAGCCCTTTCTTCATTTTGACGCTGCCCTTTGCGTGCATGTTCGCGCCGGGCGCGTTTTATCGGCTGCTGCTCGATTTGCAAATCGCGTTTTATCTTGCCGGCGTGTTGGGCTTTGTGCAAGAGTATCTCGGCTTGCGCATGCGTTATCTCTACCTGCCATTTTATTTCTTGATGGGCAATCTCTCCACGGTTTTCGGTTTCGCGCGCTTCGTGTTGCGCAAGCAGTCGATTCTGTGGAAGAGGGTTTGAAGCCGTGGCTGAAAACTTTTCCGAGGGTTTTGACGATCAAACGTGACAATCAAGCGCACCGCCCTTATTGTGTCATTCCGCAGGAATCTTTTTAAGCGCTGGACACTCACGTTAGTGCGTAAAAAGATTACCACGAAAATGCGCTCGTAGTAACGCCTTCAGGCGTCGGATGCCCATGGGCTAAAATGCCTAATGAATTTCAATTTTCAAATTCGGTAATCGCCCTCTAGGCGATGTCATTCAGGATGAAACTTTTCGGCGCTCGGCATTGGCTCCAGTGCTTAAAAAGATTCCTCCTGAATGACACAGAGAAGGAGACTCGCCTCGTTGCCGAATTTGAAAGTCAAAACTCACGAGATCGTCTCCACTTTGCCCCATGCTTCTGCTGTGCTTGTAACTTTCTTCCCCGCGCTCTTCAATTCGCCTCCTTTGCTGCTACCTTCATTGGGTTAAAGAGCCAGGAACGACCCTCTGCATTGAGCTTCAAGCACGAAGCGCCGGCGACCCTCAACTCCCACCTCGGTATTTTCAAAGCACCAGAACTGCGATCAGCATAAAAATTTTTCGAGGGAATTTGAACATGCGTTTGCGAATTTTGTTAGCCCTCCTAACCGTTGCTCTGCTTGGCGTTCTTCCGGCGCGCGCGCAATTGCGCTACGGCCCTTACATTCAAAACACGGCGCACGACCGCGCCACGGTAATCTGGTACACGCCAACGATCACGACCGGCATTTTGCGCTACGGCCCGGCGCCCGGCAATTGGCAAAACGAAATCACCGTGGCCGCAGACTCCGCGCATTTTGTGGAGGTGACCGGCCTCGCCGCTGATCAGCGTTATTATTACGAAGTCGCGAGTCCGGCCACGGTTTATGCGAGCGGCGCGGAGTATTACTTCGACACCCATCCTGAAATTGGCTGCACCAAGCCTTTCACGTTCGCCGCGTTCGGCGACATCGGCATGTTGGAGCAAGTGCAGTTCGACGTGGCCGCGCGTTTAAAAACCGAAGACCACTCGCGCGACTTCAGCGTGCTCCTCGGCGACATCGTTTACAGCAAAGGCGCGCGCGTCGATTATAAACCGAAATACTTCGACGTGTATCAAGAGATGCTGCGTCATGAAGCGTGGTGGGGCGGCTTGGGCAATCATGACATTCGCGACAACGGCGGCTTGGCTTATTTTGAGTTCTTCGTCACGCCGGCGAACAATCCCTATCAGCGCGAGCATTTCTATTCCTTCGATTACGGCAGCGCGCATTTCGTCGCGAAGGGCGCCGTCACGATCATGCCGCGGCAGGCGCTGAAGAAGCCGACATGGATCCGCGTCAAGGCCGCGAGCGAGGGCACCCGCTTCTACGAGGTCAAGCAGATCCTGCGCGAGCAGAAGTTGCACACCGTGTGCGAGGAGGCCTCATGCCCGAACATCGGCGAGTGCTTCGGCAAGGGCACCGCCACCTTCATGATCCTTGGCGACGTCTGCACGCGCCGCTGCCC
>CAYNDW010000467.1:1839-5567 GCA_964395375.1 uncultured Cytophagia bacterium | reverse complement strand
CCACGCGGCCATCCACACGCCGCCTTCTTGCGCGAGCACAATGGCGCGCGCGGCGCTCCACCATTGGCGAATCGCGCTGGGTGTGTGCAGCATGGCGAACACGCGCTCGGGCGAGGCGGGCAGTTCTTCGGCGTGAATGTGTTTGCGTGTGGGCATCATTTCTCCGCAGGCAAATACCAAACGCGCACGATCTTCTCGTTGCGCACTTCGAAGAGGGCGAGCGCGAATTGCGACTTCTCTATGCCGGCCTTATTCTTCCAAAAAGCGCGCTCGCGCACGGCGAGATACGAGCCGGAGCGCATAGCCGCTTCGACCTCCGAGCGCGGGGAAGAGGGTGATTTGAAATATGAAGTCATGGCTTCACGCAGCGCGTTGCGATCGGAGGTTTCGATGACAATGGAATCACCGGCGAGGCTGAACCATTTGACGTTCTCGTCAACGCAGGCGAGCATGGCCTCGAGGTCTTTCGCATTGTACGCCGCATAGAATTTTTTGACCACTTCGGGAAGCTCTATTTGCGCCGAAGCGGACGGTGTTTGCGCGGACGCGCTGGAGTAGAAAGAGAGCGTGATAAAGGCGGCAGTGAGAAATCTGCTTCTCAAGTGTTCTCCGTGGGAAAGAATTTTTTCAACACTTCCTCCGCAGGCGGCTTGGTCAATAAAGACCCAATCACCATCGCCGCAGCGGACACGATTAGAATAAGCGCGACCGGCATCATGCCGCTGCCCACGTCTTCGACGTTGTTGAGAAAGAAATACAGCCACAACATCACCACACTGAACACCGAGGCGAGCGCGCCATACTTCGTGCTGCGTTTCCAAAACACCGCGGCGGCGACAATGGGAAACATCGCGGCGAAGCCGGTAAAAGTCCACACGCTGATGCGGAAGATGCTGCGATCGACAAACAGCGAGAGCACATACGTCGCCACGACGATGGCGACGATTAACAACCGACCGTAAAGCACCTGTTGCTTCTCGCTCATCTTGTCGTGAAAGCCGTAATGCCGCACGATGTCTTGCGTGAACATCGTGCCGATGGCGAGCGCTTGCGAATCCATCGAATTCATGATCGCGGAGAGCACGCCCGCGGCGAGAAAACCGGCGAGCGCGCCGGGCGCGTGCATTTCAATCATGCGCGCCAAAACGGAATTGGCCGCTGCGCCTTTGAGGCTGGGAAAATCAATCACGCCGAGCACGCCGAGCAGCACGCTGGGAATCCACACCGCGGCGATGCAGAGCGGATAAAAGACGAGTGTGTAGCGAAACGTGCTCGCGCGCTTGGCTGTGAGCCAATGCAAGAACATGTGAGGGAACATGCCGACGGAAAGTGGGATGCACGTATAACTCAACAACTGCAACGGCGTGATGTGTTCGCCGCGTATGAGCAAGTCGGGCCGCTTCTCCGCGACGAGTTGCATGCCCGCGGCCACGCCGCCGAATTTGTTGAACACCACGATAAACGCGGCAAGTCCGAAGGTCATGAACACGAGCACTTGAAACGTATTCACCCACACGGTGCCGCGCATGCCGCCATACGTAACATACGCGAGCGTGACGCCGCACACGATCAAGCCGCCGAGCCATTCCGGCAATTGGCCGCCGGTGATTTGGCTGAGCGTGATGCCGCTGCCCATGAAGCCGACGAGAATGTAGGGAATCATCAACGCGGAGATGACGAAGAAGAGCACGAGTCCGAGAAAGTCAGAGTCGTAACGTTGGCGGAAGTATTGGATCTGCGTGAGGTAGCCGAGGCGTTTGCCGAGCGACCACAAGCGCGTGCCGATGAAATAGAACACGGTGGGAATGATGAGCGCGGAAGAAGAAGCCATGAGCGCGAACACGCCGATGCCGTGATGATAGGCCTCACCCGAAGCCCCGAGAATCGCGAACGCGGTCATGTTCGCGCCGAAGAGCGACATGAGCAAGAGAAACGGGCCGAAGCTGCGGCTTGCAACGAAGTAATCTTCGCCGGTGCCGCGAAAGAGTTTGTGACTGAGCGTGCCGACCGCGAGCACAATGGCGAGATAGACAAAGATAACGGTGATGGTCATGTGCGCGGCTCCTCTTCGGTTTCAACTTCGAGATGGCGCGGCCACGCGAATTTCACGAGCAAATAAAGCAGGCCGCACGCCGCCAAACAAAATCCGAAATGATACGCGAGCCCGATGGGCAGGCCGAATACGAGACGCGCGTCGTTCCAATACCAAAGATCATTGTGCAGCAGATAAAGCACGACGAGGCCGAGATACAATAGCCCTCGCACTGATGAGTTTTTCATTTCCTCTCTCCGTGTTGGTTTATCAAACGAAAGCCGCGACTTCCAATGAAATTCGACGACCCAATTCGGTAACTAGGCGAGCCTCCCACATCCTGTCATTCAGAAGGAATCTTTTTACTCGCTGGCGATACTGTCCAGTGCTTCTTCTCGTTCCCCAACTCTATTTGGGAAAGCACTTGAGTTTGAAACTTCGTTTCAAGAGTGCTTAAAAAGATTCCTGCTGAATGACAGGGTTAGAGGTGCGTTGCAAATCTTTACTCCAAACTCCACATCGTAAGCATCGCAGTATCCTTCACGAGAATCTGCTTGCCGACAATCGCCGGATGCGCCCACGTCGCGCTGGTAGAGACGTCGTACTTCGCAATCGGCTCGAAAGCTTTCGCGCTCGGCTTGGCAATGAGCAATTCGCCGGCGTTGTTCAGCAGAAATAAAACTCCGCCGACGTTGAGCAGCGCAGCGTTCTCGCCTTGCCGGCCTTCGCTCGTCCACTGCGTTTTGCCCGTCGTTGCGTCGAGGCAAAAATATTGGCCGCGACGTTTATCCGTTAGGCCAAAGAGCAAATCGCCGACGAGCACGGGCGAGCTCATGTACATCGACAGCTCCTCATTGTGCCACACTTGCTCCGCGCGCCACGCAACACCGGACTTGCTCAAGCGCAACGCGCTCGTGCCTTTATCCAAACCGGAAAAGATGATCGTGTCTTTGTAGATGAGCGGCGTGACGATGTTTTGATCGTAGTCGGTCGTGAACGGCATTTGCCAGAGCAGCTTGCCGTCAACGAGCGCAATGCTCACGCAATAGTTCTGTGTTTGCGTAATGACTTGCTTCACGCCGTGCGTGAGCATCACAATCGGCGAAGCATGGCCGGGGCCGTCGCCGTCCCAACTCCATTTCGTTTCGCCGGTCAATGCGTCGAGCGCCATCAGTGCGCCTTTGCTAGGCCCGCCAACATGCACGATGAACATATTGTCTTCCACGAGCGGCGACATGGAAACGCCGAACGCGGGCGTAGTTTGCGCGAACTTTTTCGAAAACTCTTTGCGCCACTTCGACTCGCCGGTCGCGGCCTCGAAGCACGAGACGATGCCGCTGATGCCGAACGTATAAAGCTTGCCGTTGTTGATAACGGGCGTCGATTTCGGGCCTTTGCCATGCGCGATGGCCGCGAAGTTCATCTCATACGGCGCGGGATAACTTTTCTGCCAAATGATTTTGCCGTCGTCGAGATTCAAACAAGAGACGACCTCGTGCTCGTCTTTGCGGGTGTGGATAAAAACTCTATTTGCGGAAACGATCGGCGAAGCATGGCCCAAGCCGACTTCGACTTGCCATTTCTTGGCGGGATTCGCGGGCCAAGCTTGCGGGAGCATAACGCCGCTTGCAGCACCATCGCGCTGCGGCCCGCGCCATTGCGGCCAGTCAGCCGCCGAGGCGGCAACGATCAGGCC
>CAYNDW010000467.1:0-1829 GCA_964395375.1 uncultured Cytophagia bacterium | reverse complement strand
TTTGTAACAGTTAAAAGCAGAAGGATGGAAAGAAGAGAGGTAGGATTTTTCATTCTCGGTTTTGATGTTTTAGTGCAATCGGGTTCAAACGAGCGGCTGCATGTCCAAAAGATGACAAATCTCGATGCCGTCGTCCAACTCCTCCCAATAGATGGCAAAGCCATTAGGTTCGATTGACCACTTGCTGCGCTGCTCGGCGGTGGCGTTTTTGAGCCACGACAACCATTCGATTTGATCAATAGGCACATTCAACTCACGCCCGTCATTCAGCGAGAGCGATAATACATTGCCGATGAATCTGACCGCAGTCGCTCCTACGCGTGCCATCGTGCTATCTACTGAAGTAATCATTCCAGGCCTCCAATAACTTGTTCTGATGCCGACGTGCCAATTTCAAAATCTGATTTAATTCCGCTTGATTGTAGCCGTGATTGTGTTCGATCACAACCGGCTGTAGCCAGATTTTTGCCTCATTGCCGCCATACAAAACGTGAACGTGCGGCGGCTCATTTCGATCGGAAGAATAGAAGCGAAATTTATAACCTTCGATCAAAACTGTTGGCATAGCAAATCCCAACCGGTTAAAGGCCCAAACTTGTCGCCATTGATTTCTGTCCATGCGGCAAATCGCACATCGTGCTCATGTCGTCGAACACGCCGTCGAAGCTGGTGCGGAACACGTTGCCGATGAGCAAGTTGACGATGTCTTGCCGATGCCGGGGAAACGATTTCAAGAACTGCGAGAAGCTGAAGTCGCGCGTATAGAAAGCATAAACGAGATTGCGAATCGCTTCCATGCCCGCGACAAACTCGCCGCGAAATTTTCCGAGCTGGTCGCCGGAGAAATCATTTTGCACGAAAGCCTCGTGAATGGCGTCCGCGGCAAACTCGCCGGAACGCAATGCGAGAAACACGCCGGAGGAATAAATCGGATCGAGAAAGCCGAGCGCATCGCCCACGAGCACCCAGCCGAGGCCGGACATTTGTTTCGTGCGATAGGAAAAATCTTTGGTGGTTTTAACGGGAAAGAGTTGTTGCGCATTTTGTAAGCGTGGTTGCAACGAAGGGCACTTGGCAAGCTCGCTTTCGAAAATAGTTTGCGCGTCTACGCCGCGGTTTTGCAGCAAATAATCCAGCGCGCCGACCACGCCGACGCTAACCACGTCATTCGGCAACGGGATGTACCAAAACCACGAGTCTTGATTCTCAGTGTGTAGAACCAGCGTCGCGCCTTCATCAATGCCGGGGTCGCGGTGGGCGCCTTTGAAGTGCGTATAGATCGAGGCTTTTTTCAAACGCGGCTCGACTTCCGTGAGTTTGAGTTTGCGCGCGAGCAACGCGCTTTGGCCGCTGGCGTCAACGATGACTTGCGCCGTAAAATCTTGCGTGCCGCCGTTCGCACCTTTCGCGCGCACGCCGGTCGCGCGTTCGCCCTCGAAGTGAATATCGATCACGCTGGTTTCCTGCCGCACCTCCGCGCCTTTTTCCGCGGCGTTTTCGAGCATCATTAAATCAAACGCACTGCGCAGCACTTGCCACGTCATCGAGCTCTCGTGCGGATCGTTTTCAAAAAAATAAAACGGCATCGAAGCCTTGCCCGTGCGCGAATAAAACTGCACGCTATGCTTCTTGGGAAACGCGCTCGCTTTAAGCTTGTCAAGCATGCCCAAACGTTGTAGCGTCCAATACGTGCCGGGCATGAGCGACTCGCCGATCTTGAAGCGCGGAAATTTTTCGCGCTCCAACAACAGCGTGCGATGGCCTTTCTCGGCTAATAAAGCAGCGGCGGTCGAGCCCGCCGGCCCGCCGCCGATGATGATGACGTCGTA
>CAYNDW010000466.1:0-5581 GCA_964395375.1 uncultured Cytophagia bacterium | reverse complement strand
CATACGGTACAAATCCAAATCGAAAGAAGATAGATGGGTTCACCGAGGGGATACGCTGAAGCCGCTCTTGGTAATCGCTCCAGCGGCACATGCCTTGCAAAAGTTATTGAGCAAGAAACAATAGGAGTGCAAAGACCAGGATGGTCGGCCCGATAGGAACGTTGGGCGACAACTGCCGCGCGCGAGCCAAGGAATGCATGCGCGGACGGTGGTTAGAAAGTAGTGGCACCCCCTCACAGCCAAAGGTCCGGGTCAATTCGACTCGGGCCTTTTTTATTTCAGCGCAAAAATTTCCGCTTGCAATTTCTGGCGCGATGCCGCATAATCGCTGGCCGCGCATCCGAAAGCAAGAACCACGGACGACACGGAGGCGCATGGAAACGCAATCCGCCGCAACGGCTTTGCGAGAGACGAGAACTTCACTTCGAATGTTTTAATTGCGAGCGCCTGTGCATGAGCCGAATCGGCTTTTATCAGACCCTTCTCTGCATGATGATCTTCATTTCGACCGCAAAGCTCGCGGCGCAGAATCGTTTGAACATTGTTGACGCCGCGGCCACCGTAACCACTTCCCAAACGCAAGATGATACTTCCTTCGCTCCGCTGCCCGCCCCTGCTTCACGCAAGGATACGCTGCGCACGCGCTATCATGCCCGCCTCGATGCGGGCTATCACACGCCGCGCGTGCATCCCTATTTTCGCGACGAATACCGCGTGATTCAAGACATTCGGCGCTTGGTGCTCTTCATTGATCCTTTTGTGCTCATCGGTTTGGAAGGCATGCCCGAGATGCTGGGCATCGTGCAGCGTTTTCCGGAAGCGAAGCAAACGGAAATGCTCCGCGTCGCCGTTGCCGGCAGCGTGGTCAATCAAATTTCCGAAACCGTGAGCCGCAAGCTGCGGCGCAGCAAATTAAAGTTTGTGCAATGGCACTTGGAAAAAGTTACGCTGAGTCGCGGCTTCCGCTATGTTTACCTGAGCGGCACTTACGGCGTGAATATCAAAAGCCTCGCGCTGCACGTGCCCAAGTTGAAGCTCACGTATTCGAAGCAGGCCACGAAATATTACGCGAACGAGGGCTTTCATTATAGCCCATTCAAGTATGTGGGGATTGCTTATGGCTGGTCCGGCGGGGAACCGGTTTATGGTCCGCGGTTTAATACGCCGGTGGGCAATGCGGGATTGACGTACGATGAAAAGTATAACGTGATGTTCGCCAGCTATGAGTTGCGCCGTTCGATGGCCGTGATTGTGCGCCTGCTTTATGTGAACTATCTCAAATTTCCCCAAGCCAATCTTTGGCGCGCCGAAGTGCTGTTGCGGCGCTGAAATCAAACCAGCTCGGAAATGATGTCGACGTGAAGCAGGTCTTCGGATTCCGTGACTTCATAGTCCAGGATGAAGCGCTGATGCTTGCTGAAATATTTTTGCTTGCGGCGCATGAGCATCTTGATTTGATCGAACAACTCTTCCCTGTCCTCTTCGAGAAATTCCACTCCGAAAAAATCCACAAAGAGTTCTTCCATGGTCAGTTCGGGCGTGTGTTCGAGCGTCAGCGCCATATTCCATGCAATGGACGCAATGGCGATACTCTCAGCAAAAAATTCCTGCTCCTCATCCAGCGCCAACAAGGGGCGCGCAAAATCCACAATAAGCTGCGACATCTTCGCGAACCCGGGAGGCTCAATCAGTATTTTCGGAGCATCAGGTTTTGCCTGCGCCCGTTGGAGTAAGCGGGAAGTTCCTAAAGAAATTTTTTGCCCTTCCCGGCTTTGCGGTAGATTGAATTGTTGGGTCATGAAGTGATCTCGTTTTTGTTAAATGGAGCTTGACGATTAAAATTGGTAATTCATCAACTCGCGCAATTGCCCGAGCGCGATGTTGCCGCCGCTCATGATCAACACCGTGCGCTTGCCTTTGAGTTCTGCTTTCAGTTTAAGCGCCGCGGCCAATGCTGCCGCGCCCGCGGCTTCGGGCAGATTGCGTGTGTGCTCGATCAGCAGCAGCATGGCCTCGCGCAATTCCTTTTCACTCACCAAAACAAAATCATCGAGGTGTTCGCGCATGATGGCCTGCGGCAAATCGAACGGCACGCGTGTGGCCAAGCCTTCCGCGAACGTTTCCATCCGCGCTTCGACACGCTCGCCGCTTTTCCATGAAAGATAAGCCGCCGGCGCTTTCTCTGCCTGCACGGCAATGACGCGAATTTCGGGATGGATCGACTTCGCCACAATACAACAACCCGCGGCGCCACTGCCGCCGCCCACGGGCACGATGATCGCGTCGAGATGCGCAAGCGCGGCAAATATTTCCAACACATAGGTGGCCACACCCGCGATGAGCAACGGCTCGTTGCCGGAGTTGACGAAGCGCGCGCCCGTACGCTTCGCTTCGGCCTCGGCATATTCGCGCGCGTCGTCAAAATCGCACCCGTGAAAAATAATCTCCGCGCCGAGGCCGCGAATCGCTTCAACCTTCGCCGGGTTCGCGTGCTCCGGCATCGCAATCGTCGCGCGCACGCCAAAGAGCTTGCTGCCAAACGCGAGGGACTGGCCATGATTGCCGCTGCTCGCCGTGATCACGCCGCGCTTACGCTCTTCTATCGAAAGCTGCGCAATGAAGTTGACGCCGCCGCGCACTTTAAACGCGCCCACGGGTTGATGGTTTTCATGTTTGATGTAAGTTTGATTCGCCAGCAAAGCGTTCAAGCCGTGATAAGAATAAAGCGCCGTGGGTGAAAGATAGGGCGCAATGGTTTGACGCGCTTGGAACACGTCGGCAAGGGTGATTTTGGGATAGGCCATGAGTGGGTTATTCTGAATAGTTCCGCCACGGCTTGGCCGAGGCTTTTTCTTTTTTTTGATAAAGAGGCGTCCTCTCGTTCCCAAACTCCGTTTGGGAACGCCGTTGCTGTTGAAATTCCGTTTCGGGGTTCATGAAAATCGAAACAGAGTTTCTCAAACAAGTGTGTTCCCAAATGGAATTTGGGAACAAGAAAAAAGACGATCAACCATGGCTTGGCCATGGTTTTAAAAAACTTTGTAAACCCGCGTTCTTGCTTTTAATCAAACAAACAAGTTTTAAACTCAAGCAGCCTCATGCAGCCTTGCAATCTTCGCAATCATTTCCACAGAGCTCGAAGTTCCAAAACGGCCGCCGAGCCACATCGCCAACGCGCTCGCGGGCAGCGCGAAGAGTATTGCCGAAAGCGGCGGCGCGCCGGGCGTGTATTGCACGGCAAGATACGACACCACGCCAACCAGCAACGATGCCACGCCGCCTGCCAAGTTCGCGCGTTTCCACCACAGACCGGCGAGCACGGGCACGAACAAGCCCGCGCTCAACATCCCAATCGCCGCGGAATAAAACTCAGTGATCAATTGGGGCGGCGAATAAGCGAGCAGCATGGCGACAAGCCCGATGATCCACGCGACTCCCACCGGAAATCTGCCGGCCGCTTTCGCGCTGAAATTTTTCTGAATGAAGTTGCCGAATAAGTCGTGCGCGACCGCGGAACTGCACGCGAGCAACAGCGCATCGGTCGTGGACATGACTGCGGCGAGCACTGCGGCCACGGCGAGGCCGCGAACCACGGGCGGAAATTCGTGCTCCATCACTTTTAAGAAAATGCGATCGGCGTCTTGCAAATCCGGGAAGAGCATTTTGCCTACGGGCACGATGGCGAGCACGCCCGCCAAAATCATCACGCTATAAATCACCATTGCAATGTTTAACGAGAGTCGCGCGCTGTGCGCATCTTTTGCCGTGAACACGCGCATGACGATGTGCGGAATCACGGGGATGGCCGCGGCCCAGAGCACGAACGAGCCGAGATAACTCGTGAGCGGTTGCTCGGCGACTCTTCCCAATTGCGGCGCGACGTTCGTGGCTTATTGCATCAACTCGAGAGGCGAACCGCTGCGCGCTGCTATTGCGAGCGCGACGCCGATGACGACAATGAACATGAGCGCGCCTTGCACCACGTCGGTCCACGTAATCGCTATCATGCCGCCGAATGCGACATAGAACACGAACACGAGCGTGGCGAGCGTAACCGCGAAACGATAATCCATGCCAAGCAAGACGTTCGCGGTGATGCCCGCGGCTTTCATTTGCGCGACGATGTAAATTGTGAAGCTCACCACGATGAGCAGCGGAACCAGCACGCGCATGAGCGGATGCGGATAACGGAACACGAGAAAGTCCGTGATCGTGAACTTGCCGAAGTTGCGCAGCGGTTTGGCCACGAGTATCGCCGCGAGCGGAAAGCCGAGCACCGCGCCCGCGAACAACGCGAGGCTATACGGAATGCCGCGCGCATATGCGAGGCCCATCACGCCGATGATGGAGCCGCCGCTCGCGAGCGTGGCCATGATGGCCATGGCATTCACCGCAGTGCCGATGCGCCGGCCCGCGACCCAATACTCTTCGCTGGAGCCGCGCACTTTGCGCGAGGCCAGTATGCCAATGGCGATGCAGCCGAGGAGATAGAGAAGGACAATGAAGAGTTCGAGGGACATAGTGCTTTCAAGCCGTACTTCATTCACCTCTCGTTCCCAAACTCCGTTTGGGAACGCCGTTGAGTTTGAAATTCCGTTTCAAGTTTCATGCAAGCTTTGCAACAGAGTTGCAAGAGCAAGTGTGTTCCCAAACAGAGTTTGGGAACAAGAAAAACCTTCTCGTTCCCAAACTCCGTTTGGGAACGCCATTGAGTTTGAAATTCCGTTTCAAGTTTGATGCAAGCTTTGCAACAGAGTTGCAAGAGCAAGTGTGTTCCCAAACAGAGTTTGGGAACAAGAAAAACCTTCTCGTTCCCAAACTCCGTTTGGGAACGCCATTGAGTTTGAAATTCCGTTTCAAGTTTGATGCAAGCTTTGCAACAGAGTTGCAAGAGCAAGTGTGTTCCCAAACAGAGTTTGGGAACAAGAGGTAGCCCCGTAGCGCAGTCATCCTTGCCTGCTAACGCACAGATTGCAAGTCTGCGTTACATTCGTCGACCTTTATGTTCGCGCCAAAACAGAAGCAGCGCGAGAGCAGGAGAGAAGACCATGAGCGCGGCCATGAGCCAGCCAAAAAGCGCCACGCCCGCAAAGTGCATATGCTTGGCCCACGGCAGAAACGCCATTGTTGCGAAGAGCAATATCGCGAGCAGATACCAACGATCGCGTCGCGGCATGGGGAAGAAGTGGGACATGTTTTTTCCTTTTATTGAAATCCTCTCGTTCCCAAACTCTGTTTGGAAACGCCGTTGAGTTTGAAACTTCGTTTCAGGGTTCATGCAAGCTTTGCAACGGAGTTGCAAGAGCAAGTGTGTTCCCAAACGGAGTTTGGGAACAAGAAAAAGGCACGGCCAAGCCGTGGCTGAACCTCAAGTGGAACTATGAGCCAGAATCAAACAGCGGCGCGGCGTTGCCGGTCATTTCCCAGCGAATGAGCGAGACCGGGATCACGCCCGCGGCGTTGAGTTCGTCCATGAAGCGCTTGAGAGTGAATTGCTCGCCGAGTTGCGCGCTGCGTTCCATGAGCAGTTGCTCGATTTGAATTTTGCCGATAACGTAGCTCGTGCCATACGTGGGTTGCG
>CAYNDW010000465.1:0-5583 GCA_964395375.1 uncultured Cytophagia bacterium | reverse complement strand
ATTTATCACAAGCGCCGCGGCGGCGTGCGGTTGACCGGCGTAGGCCGCGCCGATTGGAACCGCACGCGCAACCGCAGCATCATCAAAGTAATGCGGATGATCATGTCCCGTGTGCGGCGGCATTTTCCCGCGACGCAAATTGTGCAACGCGGCTTGCACGCTCACACTGCCGCGCACGGGTTGTTCGGATTTTGCCAATGCCTGCCACGCTTGCAAAAGTTGCTTTGCTTCAAGCTGACCATGTTGCTGCATGAGCTGTTGCGCCGTGAACGCAGCCCATTCCGTGTCATCGGTTCCGCAAAGCGCAAACGCTTCGGCGGAACGATTGAGCGAAAACGGCATGGCCGGGCGAATGGCGTGAGTGGTCTCCTCTGCAGCATCAATCTCGCGGCGAATTCTGCGCGTCCAAAAGGGCAACGCATAGCTGCGCTGAAACATGGCCGGCCAACTCATAGCGTCGCCGATTGCCAGGCCGAGCAGCGCGTTGCGCGCGTGTGTGCGAAGAGAGGACATGCTGGATGCGATTCGTGCGGATGAACTGCTCCAACCTTGGCTATGCCAAGGTTTCATCATTGCTTGAAGTAATATAATGTGAGGCAAAATAATTCCACGGCCAAGCCGTGGAAGGAACACAGTTCGAGAATCTGCATTACGTTTGACTCTACGCGAGCGCGAGTTGCGCAAGTGCGTCCGCGGTTTGCCGAATATCCATGCCCGCAACGGTGTTGATGCAATTGCCCTTCACCGTGCTGAGACGTTCCATCCATTTCGTTGGCAGCGCACAACTGCCGCAACGCGCGCCGGCAATCGCGCCGGCAATGGCTGCTATCGTATCCGTATCGCGGCCAACATTGACGCCGCCGAGCACTGCGGAAGTGAAGTCGCCGCGCGCCGCTGCTAATATACCGAAAGCCAAGCCCACGGCTTCGGGCGCGATGTCGGCCCAATGATAGTATGAGCAAACGAGCGCCTCATACAATGGCTGCAATGCGCTCCACACGTCGTCGCTATTCTGCCCAATCGCAATGCCTTCTTGCAGCGCGCGCGCGCTCCATGAATCAGCGGGAATAACTTGCAATGCCGCGCGAAAAATTTCTTCGAGCGAGGCGTTGTGCATTGCCATCGCCACGGCTGCGGCTACGGCGCGACCGCAATGAATGCCTTCGCCCGCGTGACTCACCACGCCGTCAATTTCTGCAAGCTGCGCGGCTAATTGCGGATCACCGGCCGCGACGATGCCATACGGCGCGACGCGCATCGCGAGACCGTCACTCCAACTGTGCAGATGCTTCCCCGAATGCGGCGGCTGCAAACCGTTGCGCAAATTTTCAATCGTTAGAATTTCACTAAAGCCCGCGCCTTTGAATTCATTTTTCGCGCCGATGATTTCTTCGCGCCAGGCTTGCGCCACCAATGCGGAGTTCAAAGCGCGGCCGTGTTTGAGCAACAAGCGCGCGGCGAACAGCGCATACTCTGTGTCATCCGTGCCTGCAGGTTGCGCGGAAATAAAATCCGTCACGCGGCCCCACGTCTGCTGAATGGTCGCCGGACTTTTGCCTTCCGTGGGGCTGCCCAATGCGTCGCCGAGGGCAAGCCCGAGCAATGCGCCGCGACTGTGATCGATCAAGTTTTTCACCATGCTTCATCACGCATTTGATAACGCGAGAGCACCACGTTACTTTCAATTTCGATGCGCTGCGCGGCTTCATCTACAGAGAGACGCTGCGCAAACAACTCTTGCAAGATGGGATTGGCCACGCGCGTTTTCCATTCAACATAACCCGGCGCGCCCAGCCACGGGCCGGTGGTGAGAAATTGCGCGCTCGCGGAAACAATGTCCCAGCCCTCGGCGCGCGTTTGAAACTGCGGCATGCGCAAACACGATTGCCGCGTGGGCATCATCCAATCGCTGTGCGCGAGTCTCGCCATGTTTTCCGAACTGAGCAGGAACGCGATGAATTGCATCGCTTGTTTCTGCTTGGTGGATTTTTTCGGAATGCTCAACGTTTGCGTGCTCACGCCGGTGTTTTGCGTGCGCGCGCGCAGCGGCGGCATCACGCCCCAGCGAAAATTTTTCGGCGCGTTCTCGACGAGCTGTTGCCGCGCCCATGCGCCGATGCCGACGAGCATCGCATACTTGCCGTTGAAGAAGCCCGGTATCATGCCCGTGCCGGATTGCCCGACGCTCGCGGGCGAGGCCGTGCGCTCTTCATAGAGCATCGCGTGAATCGTTTGCAGCAATTCTTTTTCTGCCGCGCCTACGGATACAACGTACTTGCCATGCTCTTTGCGAAAAAACGAGCCGCCAAAACTGATCGAGAGATTCATTACGAGGTTGGCGGAATTGCGCAGGCCAAACGCCGCGCCCCACTGGTCGATTTCACCGTCGCCATTTGTGTCTTGGGTTAGTTGGCGTGCGGCGCGGCGCAATTCTTCCCACGTCCACGGCTGCGCGAGCGTCGGCGGCGTTACTTGCGCGCTTTCAAAAAGCTCTTGGTTGAATAAAACGACGAGCGACTCCATCACAAACGGCACGCCTGTTACTTGCCCATTCGGGCGCGTCACTGAAGCCCATGCTGCGGGAAGAATATCTTGCTTCATCTCTTCGTCAATCATCGGCGCGAGATCGGCGAGATAACCGCGCATGGCGAAGTCCACGATGATGGAAGACTCGTAATGAAAAACATCTGGAACTTCACCGGTTTCAAATGAAGTGATCAAGTAATCGTGAATCGAGTTCCATGTGCCTTGCACATATTCCACCGGCGTGTCGGGATGCGCAACGTTCCATTGCGCCACTAACTCGCGATTGGCGCGCAACGCCTGCTCTTGCCACGCGAGGCTGACGAAGCGCAACGTTGATGAAGAAGAAGAGTCCGGCGGCTTTAAAAATTTCCACAAGCCGAAGAGCGCGGCAGAGAGAATGATCAATGCAATGAAGTTTCGCACTGCGAATCGCTACTTTTAAAAATGCTTTCTTTGAATTGTCATGCAGTAGGAATCTTTTTACTCGCTGGAGATTATGCCCAGTGCTTAAAAAGATTCCTTCTGAATGACCTCGTTAGAGGGAGAAGCGTAATCTATTTTTTCGATCCGAGAAGTAAACCTCGGCCAAGCCGAGGTTGGAGCATTTTCGGAAGTCGCGCGGGATTCATGCACGTGCTAATTCTTCACCGCGCCGGCCAGCAAGCCGGACGCGAACCATTTGCGCATAAAACCGAACAAGATCACCGAAGGAATCGTGGCAATGAAACTCGCGGCGGCCAACGGGCCGGTGCGCGCTTGGCCTTCCATGCCGGTGAAGCGCGCGAGTTCGACCGGCAGCGTGATCGCGCTCGGGCTTTTGATCAACACCAATGCGAAAAAGAATTCATTCCACGCCGAGATGAATGCAAAGAGCACGGCAGCGCCGAGGCTGGGCAAAAGCAGCGGCACGAGCACGTGAAAAATAATTTGCGGCCGCGAAGCGCCGTCGAGCGCCGCGGCTTCTTCCAAATCCGCGGGAATGCTTTTGAGATAGCCGTGCATCATCCACATCACGAACGGCAAGGCCCAGACGACATAGACCATCGTCAAGCCGATCTGCGAATCCGTGAGCTGCATGCGCCGCAAAACCATGTACAACGGAATCATCATAAGAATCGCGGGGAAGATTTGCGAGGTTATCATCCAACCCAAAACAAATTTGTTGAGCGTGGATTTGAAGCGCGTGAGCGCATACGCGGCGGGCGTGGCAATGAGCACGGCGATGAGGGCGGAGCAAATACCGGCGATCAAACTGTTCGCCATGCTGCGCCAGAGGTTTTGATCATGACTCACGCTGCGATAGTGCTCGAATGAAAACGTGCTCGGCCAAAAATTCGCGCGTCCGGAATAAATCTCCGGCGTGGGCTTGAAGGATGTCGCCAGCATCCACAACAGCGGGAAGAGGAGGAATGCGATGAACACGAACAATGTGGCGTGCGTTGCGACCGCGGTGAGAGAGATTTTAAGGCTTCTCTGCTTGATGAAGCCACTCCTTTTTATAATGTCATTCTGGAAGAAACTTCCCTCGTGCCCGATACTTAATCTAATCTTGAACGGTGTGCCGAGTACGAGGGAAGGTTCTTACAGAATGACAGCATTAGATTTCAGAAAAGCATTCGTTGAAATACTAACCCGCGGCCAACCGCTCGCGTAATTGCACACGCAAATAAAAAAACAGCACGAGCGAGATGATACCCACCATCACGTTTCCAATTGCAGCGGCATAGCCGACGTAGCCATAACGAAACGCTTCTTCATAAGCCGCGAGCATGGGCAAGCGCGTCAAGCCGCCGGGACCGCCTTCGGTCAAAACCCAAATCAAACCGAAGGTGTTGAAGTTCCACATGAACGTGAGCGAGACAATGGCAGCGAGCACGGGCGAGAGCATGGGCAACGTGATGTGAAAGAACTCGCGTGCGCGATTCGCGCCGTCGATGCGCCCGGCTTCATAGAGTTCTTTGGAAATGGATTGCAGACCGGCCAGCAAGAACACCGCGGCTTTCGGAATCTCGCCCCACACGCCGGCAACGATCACCGCTGGGATTGCATATTCAAAACTAGAGAGCCAATTGATCGGCCTTGCAATGAAGCCGAGGTCGAGCAACGCGGCATTGAGCCAGCCGGAATCCATGTCATAGATTTGCCGCCACACAATGCCGCGAATGATCGGCGGCATGGCCCAGGGAATCAACATGAGCAAACTATAAATCGAAGTGAAGCGCACTTTCGCATTGAGCAACAACGCCAAGCCCAGGCCGAGAATGATTTGTCCCGCGGTCACGACGAGCGTCCAAAGAAAACCGACTTGAAACGATTTCCAAAAATAGGTATCGCGCGCGAGCTGCAAATAATTTTCAAAACCATTGAAACGAATCTCATCCCCGAGACGATAGTCGGTGAAGCCAAGATAGATGCCGCGCAGCAGCGGTATAATTGAAAAGAGCAAAACCGGAAGGAGCACCGGCCACAGCAGCTTGAGCGATTCGTGCGATTGTCGTTGAGATGGCATATTCTCTGAAGCTGTCATTCAGGAGAAATCTTTTTACGCACTGAAAATTCCGCCGAGTACTCAAAAAGATTCCTTCTGAATGACAGTTTAAATTTTGAGACGAGCGCTCGAACTCATATCAGTTTTTTCCCTTGCGCTGCAACGGCGCGGTGCAGGCTTCCAACAAGCGCGCGGCATAGTCTTCGTAATTCGCGCCGGTGCGGTCGCGAGCGGAGATGATGATCAACTCATGCACGGGGTCGATACGAAAAATTGCGCCGGAGGCGGCTTCATGACCAAAGGCTTGCTCGCTGAGACCATGCCCATTGAGCGGCGCAGTGCCGATGCCCCAACGTCTTTCCAGCTTGGGATTGATGCGGCTCAACGCACTCGGCAAAATTTTTTGAAAATTTTCCGGCGAGAAAAAAACATACTCGCCATAACTGCCGCCCTGCAAGAGCATTTGTCCGAGCTTGGCGAGATCAAGAGCCGTCGCGTATAAACTGCCGTAGGTGTTGTCCGCAAACGCATGCTTCATGTCCAACGGTTGAAACAAGCATGCGTCGAAG